>DATANL010000744.1:0-10804 GCA_036266295.1 Pyrinomonadaceae bacterium
AACTACGTAATCGCCGGTGTCATCGTCGAGAAGGCGGCGAAGATGCCGCTCCTTCAATTTCTTCAGCAGAAAGTTTTTGGGCCACTCGGCATCAAGAGCACGTTCGACACGGACGCGGGCCCGCTAACTGAAACGGATCCGCGCGGCTATTTGCGTTATGCGTTAGGACCGTTGCGTCCGGCGCCGAAGGAAGGGAAGGGCTGGATGTTCGCGGCCGGGGAATTGGCGATGACCGCTGAGGACCTCGCCAAGTGGGACATCTCAGTCATCAACCAGTCTGTGTTGAAGCCCGCGTCGTATCGTGAGATGGAAACCGACGTACTGCTCAAGAACGGGTTGGATACGCATTACGGTCTGGGCGTCGACGTAAATTCGCAGGGCGGCCATCGTGCGATTTCGCACGGCGGCGAGGTGTCAGGTTTCACCGCAACGAACACCGTCTTCCCGGACGATCGCGCGGCCGTGGTGGTCTTGACCAATCAAGACGCGGCCAGCGCTTCCGGCGCGATTGCGGGAGGCATCGGTCAGCTGCTGTTTGCCACGAACGATCCGGCAACTCCGTCAAAGCTGGAACAGGCAAAGAAGATCTTCGCCGATCTCCAGCAGGGCAAGATCGACCGCTCGCTGTTCACCGACAACGCGAACTTCTATTTCAGCGAAGCCGCCCTGCAGGATTTTCAGGCGGGACTCGGACCGCTTGGCACGCCCCAGTCATTCACGCAATCCAGTCAAGGTTTGCGCGGCGGCATGACGCTGCGCGTGTACATCATCCGTTTTCCGCAGCGGACGTTACGCGCGTGGACTTACGAGATGCCGGACGGGAAGTTAGAGCAGTATCAAATTGCGGCGCAGAACTGATTCCTTGCGAGAGAAATTCGAAGTATATTAGCCGACATTCAGCGTTTGCAAACCTCATTCGGTTCTGTGTCGCCATCTTTCCGCCCGTAACAAATGCGGTTCCCCGGGTGACGGGCGACATTCATCCGGAATCCGAGGCGTTTCTGCGCGTGACACCTGCCGTTCCGGCCGTGTCAGGCACCGTTTCGAGCGTGTCAGGCGCCATTTCCATCGTGTCAGGCGCCATTCCAAGCGTGACAGAGCCATTCTGAGCATGTCAGGCGCCGCTCGCATCTGTAACGGAGCTAGTTGACATCGGGCTATTGCCCCACCAACTCCGGAACGTGCTCATCCTCATACTTCTCGATCAGGATTCCGACGACTTCCATGAATGACGCCAGAGGATGGGATTCGTCTTCTCCGACTTGATCGATCAGACTGTCGAGCAATTCCACGAGCTGCCGATACTCACTCTCGGTGTGGGGAACGAACAACGTGCGAGACAAGGGGGCCCAGGCATCCGCGGTCTTGTTTAGGTCGAGATTTTGCATCCGGTTATTCTTTCCAACGTTGCTCGTCATATTCGGCGTGAGTTAGCACCGAACGAACGTAAACCTTTTGGCAATTATAGTGGATCGCCGCGATTAGACGAACTTTGTTCCCGCCGATGTTGAAGACTGTGAGCTTGCCGACTCGATCGGCTGACGGGAATGTCTCGCGCAGCTCAGCGAAGTTTGAGAACGCGCCTCGCTTCATGATCTCAAACCAATGAGCCAGGGAGATTCCGGTTTCTGGATGTTGACCAGCGAATTCATTGAGACGTTTGCGACTAATCACGTGCATCGGGCCGATCAACTCTTCGGCGTCTTCTATAACGGTTCGCGATCCTCGTCCAGTAAACAAATTTGCATGTTTCCGCGCTCGATTGGGTTTGTGACGCCCATCACTTACCTGCGAAAAATCTCGCTTTTTGTGACAAACCGATGACAATCGAAAATGCCGGGCTTCTAAAATGTCGGCGTGATCGACCAACTGGTCATCGTCAATCTCAGGCGTGAGGCACGCGACAGGATGCCTGCCGTGCTTAACGGCGTCGAATGGCAGACGTGCCTGCGTCGCATCCTTTTCCTGCACGCCCACGATAATCGCGACATCCTGCAAACCATCGAAACCGAAAATCTGCTGCCGCCCATCGTCGAAGTCTTCCGCGGTCAGCGCGCTTACGGCTTTCTGCTCGAAGTTGTCTGCGGACTGAATTCGCCAATCGTCGGTGAAACCGCGGTGATGGGACAGTTCAAAGAATTTCTGCAGAACGCGAAGTTCCCCAATTCATCGTGGGGCAATTTCCTGCGCCAACTCGCGACCAACTTAATGATCGATGCCAAGCGAGTACGGACCGCGCACCTGCAAGGCATCGGCAGTCAGTCCTACGGCAGTCTGGTTCGCCAGCATGTGAAGGGACTGCCCGAAGTCGCAGTGCTCGGTTCAGGCAAACTGGCGCGCGAGATTCTGCCATGGCTCATCGGCAAAACTAAGATTCGCGTTTTTTGTCGAAACCTTGAGCGTGCCAATTGTCTGCGCGAAGAGTTTCCAGAGATTGAATTAAACGAATATGCAGACGCGTCGGCTATTTGGACTCATCGAGAGGCGGGCTTGGTAATCGCAGCTCCGCTAATCGCTGAAGACGTCGCCGGCTGGGCGCAGTCGCAGCACGTGTCATTCACGAAGTGCCTGGACTTGCGCGGCGAGGCTTTGAAAGATCCGGTGAACATGCACACCGTTCTTATCCCCTTGCATGAGCTCTTCGCCGCGTTGCGGGCTGAACGCGAAAGGTTAGCGCAACACGTTGAAGCCGCGCGCGCCGAAATCAATCAGTTGGTCGCTCACCAAACGCAGCAAGCGCAGTTCCGTCCCTTCGGGTGGGAAGATTTATGCGCCTGACGATCGGGTCGCGTCGCAGCGACCTGGCCCGAATCCAGGCTTACCAGGTTGGCGAAACACTCCGCGGTGCACATCCTCAAATCGAAATAAATTACTCGTTCCACGAATCGCTGGGCGACAAGAACCTGAACGATCCGCTCTGGAAGATGCCCGAGAAAGGCGTCTTTACACAGGACTTTCGTGAAGGCTTGCTGCGTGGCGACTTCGATCTCGTGGTGCACTCGTGGAAGGACCTGGCGATTGAAGACGATCCGGAAACAGAGATCGTCGCGACGCTGCCACGCGCCGACCAACGCGATCTGCTGCTGATTCGCACGGAATGTTGGCCGCGAGTCGAGCAGACGGGCGTGCTGTCGATTTTCACGTCTTCTCCGCGCCGCGCGCACAACCTCGATCGATTTCTGCGAACGGCACTGCCGGCAAAGATCGACGAACTGAAATTCGACAACGTGCGCGGCAACGTGCCGACACGCGTGCGCAAACTTTTGGAGAGCGAGCAGGTCGACGGTTTGATTGTCGCGAAAGCTGCGCTCGATCGTTTGCTCGAAGCACCGCAAATCGAGTTCGCCGACACACAGGCGTTCCTGCGAGAAGCGCTGGGCCAGTGCCGCTGGATGGTCCTACCCTTGCGCGAGAATCCGTCAGCGCCGGCGCAGGGAGCTTTGGCAATTGAGATTTCGCGGCAGCGTTCCGACGTGCGCGAAATGCTGGCGCCGCTCAATTGCGCTGCTACATTTAGCTCCGTCGCAGCCGAACGCGAAATTCTGCGTAGCTACGGCGGCGGCTGTCATCAGAAGATTGGCGCGAGCGTGTTGCATCGATCCTATGGAGTTATCACATGCTTGCGCGGACTGACTGACGATGGGCAGGTTCTCAATGAGTTCACGCTGCGACCGTCAAGACCGAGGCCGCCCGCAGTTCCCAAGAGTGAAATGTGGCCGCTGGATTCGTCAGACGCTGATTGGTTCGCGCGCGAGCCAATCGATGTGACCACCAGCAGCGCGCCGCTTTGGGTGGCTCGAGCTGACGCGCTGCCGGAGAAGTGGAGCATCGATGCGACGCGACTTGTTTGGGCCAGTGGGTTCCACACCTGGAAAAAATTGGCGCGTCGACGTGTCTGGGTAAACGGCTGCGCGGAAGGTCTCGGTGAGCACGAACGGCCTCGCATCGAAACGCTCACCGGCGGCGCCGTGCACTGGCTTAAGCTTACACACGAGAGCGGCTACACTGGTGGAGAGATGGAAACCCTGGCGACTTACCGTTTGACACCCAAGGGTGAGCCGGGTGATTTGACGGGCAAACAATTTTACTTTTGGAAGAGTGGGTCGTCTTTTGAATATGCGCTATCGAAGAATTCGTGGCTGAAAGAAAGGACGCACTTTTGCGGGCCCGGAAATACACAGAAGATTTTGGAAAAGCATGGGATTGAACCGCATATCTTTCTTGATCACGGCCAGTGGTTGAACGAGATGTCCGTGTCGGTACCGGAAGCGATAGCGACCGGATCATGATGCTACTTGAAAAGTAAATGAGGAAGTCATTGTGTCACTCTACGATCCTTTCCGACCCCGTCGCTACCGCTCCGGGTTCTGACACCTTGTCGGAGGAGATATCTCAATGAAGCGTCTGATGCGATTGCGGGCGTCGCAACATCTGCGCGATCTGTGCGCGGAGACTGAGTTCAATCGCGCCCAGCTGGTCCAGCCGTTCTTTGTCGTCGACGGACTCGTCGATCCGGAGCCGATTCCTGGCTTGCGCGGCAACCTTCGTCACAATACCGCTTCGGCCTTGAAGCAGATCGAAAGCGATTTGCGAGACGGCGTGACTCATTTCCTGCTGTTCCCCGTGCCGGCTGACAAGCGGGAGAGCGGCTTTTCGCATGACGCGACGCAGCAAACAATTTCGGAAATTCGAAAGCAGTTTGGCGACAGCTTGTGTCTGTGGATTGACACTTGTCTGTGCTCGTACACGACGCACGGACATTGCGCCGTGCTGGATAAAAAAGGAATTAAGCTGGATGAGACGCTGGACGAATTGGCCAGGTCCGCGGTTGCGTTTGCGGAAGCCGGCGCAGATGGTATCAGCCCAAGCGACATGATGGATGGCCGCGTGGCGCGGATTCGCGCGGCGCTCGATGAAAATGGTTTCGACCTGACGCCGGTGATGAGTTACAGCACAAAATTCGCGAGTAACTTTTATGGGCCGTTTCGGAACGCCGCTGATTCGGCGCCGCAATTTGGCGACCGTCGTGGTTATCAACTTGATGTTCGCAATCGCAGTGGTGCGATTGCCGCGAGCGTCCGTTGCGCGGAAGAAGGCGCAGACATTCTGATGGTAAAGCCCGGACTGACTTCGCTCGATTTGATTCGACCGATCAATGAAGCGACCGATCTGCAAGTGGGTGCTTATCAGGTCAGTGGCGAATACGGCGGCCTGTCGGTCCTGGGTGAACAAGGACTGATTAAGTTCGAAGAGGCGCTGCTGGAAACGTGGCACGTCTTCAAGCGCGCCGGGGCGCAGTACATCATCACCTATGGCGCGCGGTATGCGAAGAATTTGGGAATTTGAAAGTAAGGAACGCAGAGACAGCATGAAATACGATTATAAGATGGAAAAGACGCCTCAATACCGCTATCGTGGGACGACAGAAACGATCGGACTTTGCGAATTTGGCAAGTGCGGATGATCGAGAAAAATGAGACGGGCGAGACCATAGAAGAGTTCGAAGTTGAAAGGGCGAACTTGACATACGATGAAGCCTCGAGTGCATGGAACGAACTTCGGCAGAGGATAATTAAGTCGGAACGAGACCGTATGTATTAGTCCTTGGAATCGTCCGCGAAGCGGACGATCTGACAATAGCCCAGCGATTCATCGCTGGGTTAATCGGCAACTAGGGGTTCAAAGTCCGCGAAGCGGACGACAGAGGTTTGTTATATGCGATTGCTTTCGGTGACGTCTGTCGCCCGTTTCACGGGCTTCGGTTTTGTTTCTCTACAGATCCCGGCACTGAAGTGCCGGGCTATTTTCGAATCGTCCGCTTCGCGGACGAATTTTTAATCCAGCGGGCTGATGGCAAAAGAAACTGCTGCAATAACGATCGAGGGTCTTTCGCAGGAATATTTTGATCGCGCCGTCCGCGTCACACCCGGCGGCGTCCACAGTCCGGTGCGCGCATTCAAAGGTGTGGGCGGGACGCCAGTCTTTTTTCGCAGCGCGCAGGGCGCGACGCTCACCTCAGTCGATGGACGCGACTACATCGACTTTTGTCAAAGCTTTGGCCCGTTGATTCTGGGCCATCGCGACGCGGACGTGGCCGCAGCGGTGCGTGAAGCCGTAGACACGGCGTGGAGCTTCGGCGCGTGTGAGCCCTATTCACTGGAACTCGCTGAGTGGATCACTTCGCGTTTGCCATGGGTCGAGATGGTGCGATTCGTCTCGTCCGGAACCGAAGCGGTGATGAGCGCGTTGCGGGTGGCGCGCGCCGCGACCGGACGCAATCGAATTTTGAAATTCGAGGGTTGTTATCACGGACATTCGGATTCGCTTCTGGTTAAAGCCGGAAGCGGCCTGGCGGGCGAGTCGGCCAGTTCGAGCGCCGGCGTGTCTGAGCAAGTCGCGGGCGACACGCTGGTGGCTTCACTCGACGATGAGGATGCGGTCAAACAAATCTTTGCGCAGCATGCGCATGAGATTGCCGCGGTGATTCTCGAACCGTTGCCGGCGAACTACGGCCTGCTGATTCAGCGGCGTGAATTCATTGAATCGGTCGTGACCACCGCGCGGGCCCACGGCGCGCTGGTTATCTTTGACGAAGTAATCTCGGGCTTTCGCGTCGCGTTAGGCGGGATGGCGGAAGTGCTGGCGATGCGGCCTGACCTGGTCACATACGGCAAAGTGATCGGCGGCGGTTTCCCGGTGGCAGCCTACGGCGGGCGCAGAGACCTGATGGAGTTGGTGGCGCCGGTCGGCCCCGTTTATCAGGCCGGAACGTTAAGCGCCAATCCAGTCGGAATGCGCGCGGGACTGGCAACTTTGCAGAAGCTTGAACGGACTCAGGCGCACGGGCTGCTGGCACAAAAGACCGCTCAATTTTGCGATCGATTGAATAATCACTTCGCCCAATTGTGTTTGCCGGTTGAAGTCACGCACACGGCCTCGATCTTTTGGTTGCACGTCAGCGCACACGCGCCGATTCGCCGCATCGAACAAATTCCTGCGAACAATGCGGCGGCGTTCGCTCGGCTGTTCCACGCAGCATTGGCGGGCGGCGTATACCTTGCTCCCAGCGGCTACGAAGTAAATTTCATGTCGCTGGCGCATTCGGATGAGCTGCTCGAGCGAGCAGCTGAAACGCTGGTAGCAGCGGTGGCGACGACCAACAAATAAACTCCCTCTCTCAAAGGACAGGGATGGACGACCAATGAGCGCTGAACGAAAACATAGTCGACTCGCCATCTTCCTCGTCGCGGTTTGGGTCGTCTTCACGGTCACGCTAACGGCGTGGTGGCTAATCTTCGGTCTCAGGCAACTTGAGCTAATCAACCAATCGAACCTCGAGAATGCGGTCCAGCTTAATCGGCATTATCAGATGCTGCTCTGGGAAGGTGGCATCTTGATCGCGTCGCTGCTGGGTGGCGGGCTCGCGCTTTTTTATTACGCGCGGCGCGAGCAGAAGCGCCACGCGCAGGTCGAAGAATTCTTCGCGGCCTTCACGCACGACGCCAAGACGGCGCTGGCGAGCTTGCGACTGCAAGCAGAAAGTCTGCAGGAGGACTATGCGAATGCGGGGCCCAATCCGCTTTTGGATCGCCTGCTGCGCGACACCTTACGGCTGCAGCTTCAGTTGGAGAACTCGCTGTTCCTGGTGAATCTGACCCGAGGTAAATTTTTCCTCGAACCGATCACCCTCAGCAGTTGCCTCAACAATCTGACGCGTCATTGGCCCGAGCTGACGATTCGGCAAAGCGGCGACGCGGTGGTGATGGCCGACGCGCGCGCTCTGGACAGTATTTTGACGAACTTGATTCAGAACGCCGTGACCCACGGTCATGCCAGCGCCGTCGAAATCAAAATCGATGAGGGCCGCAACGGCCGCGCGACTATCAGAATTGCGGACAACGGGCGTGGTTTCAACGGCGATTTCAATCAACTGGGAAAACTTTTCGTTCGTCATGGCCGCGGCAGCGGGAGTGGTGTGGGACTGTACATCGTCCGCCAGTTGGTAAAGCGAATGCGCGGCGCCGTCGCCTTCGAGAGTCGCGCCGAATCGGGTTTCGTCGCGCAATTTGATTTGCCGGACAGTTCGACTGTCGCCGGGACAGAGCATGCTGATCGCATGCAGACCAATTATGAAGCGTCTGTTGCTGGTCGAAGATGATCGTTCGCTCGGGGCGACTCTGCACGAGCGTTTGCTGCGCGAGAAGTACGACGTCGCGTGGGTCGAGACCAAGCAGAGTGCGCTGGCGAAGTTGAATGAAGGTCTGTGGGACCTGGTGATTCTTGATATCGGTTTGCCGGATGGTTCCGGGTTTGAATTGGCGCGTCACATCAAAACGAATGCGACGCTGCCGGTGATGTTTATGACGGCGTTGAGCACGGCCGAGCATCGCCTGGAAGGATTCGAAATCGGCGCCGAGGAATTCATTCCCAAGCCGTTTCACCTGCGCGAACTGCTGCTGCGTGTGCAGCACGTGCTGGAAAATCATCCGGTGTTTCACAAAGTGATTTGCCGCGGTCGCACCATCGATTTGGATAATCGGGCCATCGTGCAGCCGGACGGTGCGCGCGAACATCCGGCGGCGCGCGACTTCGAGTTGCTGCAACTGTTGATTACCAGCAGCCCGCGCGTCATCAGCCGCAATCAGATTCTCGACGTGCTCTGGGGTGAAGATAAATTTTTGAATCAGCGAACGATCGACAACATGGTGGTACGGCTGCGGCAGTTGCTGGGCGATACCGAGAGTACTTGCATTCGTTCGGTGCGCGGGGTGGGTTATCAGTGGTGCGGTGATGAGTGATTTGGAGTGCGCCGGCAAATCCCGATTTTATCGGGAGGCGACGGCGCTTTGGATCGTTTTGAGTTAAATCATGATCGAGGAAATCACAGCTTCATCCAAAGCGGCGTCGGCGCTGAGCTCTGCCGCCGCACTCCAAATCGGCAGCGCGCGTTTTCAAAACGCGCTCGCGCGGGTGCCGCAGCGCACGCCGCCGATCTGGCTCATGCGCCAGGCTGGTCGCTACCATCGTCACTATCAGGCGTTGCGCGCCAGGCATTCATTCATGGAACTGTGCAAACAGCCTGAGTTGGCCGCGGAAGTCGCATACGGTCCGGTAATGGACTTCGGGTTCGACGCCGCGATTCTTTTCAGCGATCTACTGTTTCCGCTTGAAGCTTTGGGCATGGGGCTGGAGTACACCGAAGGTGGCCCGCAGCTCGGAACGCAGTTAAATGAAGAGTCCCTTCCGCGACTGCGGTCCGTCGCGGACGCGTGGCCTCACCTCCAGTTTCAAGGCGACGCCATGCGGGCCACGCGCGAGCGGATTCCAAACGATCGAAGCCTGATCGGTTTCGTCGGTGGACCGTGGACACTGTTCGTCTATGCCGTGGAAGGCACGCACAAAGGGGCGCTCACGAAATCAAAACGTCTGCTGCCTCTATTCGCCCCGTTCTGCGAGACGCTCGTGCCTTTGCTGGAGCGCAATATCGAACTGCAACTTGAGAACGGCGCTGAAGTCGTGATGATTTTCGACACGGCGGCGGGAGAACTTTCGCCGCAGCTTTTCAATTCGCAGATCGTGCCACAGTTGCGACGATTGACCCAGCGGAATCAAGCGCGCATCGGCTACTACTCGAAAGGAACGCAACCCGCACATCTGCGCAATGCTTTGTTTGAGTCGGGCAATCTCGCGGGCATTGGCATCGATCACAGTTGGGAAATTCGCGAGGCGTTCGAAGTTACAACGCGCGGATTTGTGCAGGGCAATTTCGATCAGGCTTTGCTGCACGCGAACCGCGACGAATTGAAGCAGCACTTATCGGATTTTCTCGAGCCCCTCGAGGGACGCGAGTGGCCCGGTTGGATCTGCGGTTTGGGCCATGGCGTTTTGCCCGCGACGCCGGAAGACAACGTCAGACTTTTTGTCGACACAGTTAGAGAGGTAATGCAGTGACAGATTTATTTGCAAAGTACGATGTCCCGGCGCCGCGCTACACCAGCTATCCTACCGTCCCTTTCTGGACTGATTCGCCGACGACGGACCAATGGATCGACCATTTGAATAACGCGTTCGTCGATCAAACCGCGACGTGGTCACTCTATTTTCATCTGCCGTTCTGTGAATCGTTGTGTACTTTCTGCGCCTGTAACACGGTGATCACGCGTGACCATGGCCGGGAAGACGGTTATGTGAATTTGCTTTCAACTGAATGGAGTCTTTATCTCGATTGCGTGCCGGCACTGGCTGAACGTCCGCTGCTCGGTGTTCACCTGGGCGGTGGCACGCCGACGTTTTTCGCTAAAGAGAATCTTGAACGGATTTTGAAGCCGATACTTTCGCAAGCCAAAATCGATCGCGACCGGTTCGAAGCGTCCGTCGAAGTTCATCCGGGTCACACCACCCGCGAGCAACTCGAGCTGCTCTACGGCCTGGGCTTCACGCGCATTTCGCTGGGCGTGCAGGACTTCGATTCTGAGGTGCAGCGGCTCGTCAATCGACATCAACCGTATGAAGTGACGAAATCGATCACCGACATCTCGCGCGAGCTTGGTTACAGCTCGGTGAATTATGATTTGATTTACGGCTTGCCGCGCCAGAATCCGGATCGGTTTCGTGACACGGTAAACAAAACGATCGAGCTGCGTCCCGATCGCATCGCGCTTTACAGCTTTGCGCGCGTGCCCTGGATCAAGCCGGCGCAACGCAGCTACAAAGATGAAGACTTGCCCGCCGCCGGCGAGAAACGCGCGCTGTACGAGTTAGCGCGCGAGCTGCTGGCGACGTCGGGGTACGTGGAAATTGGGAT
>DATANL010000745.1:0-5893 GCA_036266295.1 Pyrinomonadaceae bacterium
TACCGCGCAGTGGCACCGCCTTCATCAGTGTGAATGATGCCGACAAGGGCCAGGCGGTTGTGCTGGCTCGCCGTCTCTCGCGTTTGGGTTTTCAATTGGTCGCCAGCGTCGGCACCGCCGCGCGTCTGCGCGAAGTCGGCTTGGAATGCGCCACGGTCTTCAAAGTAAATGAAGGCCGGCCCAACGTCGCCGACTACATCAAGCAGGGTGACATCGCTTTGGTAATCAATACGCCGCTCGGGCGCGCGTCGCATTACGACGAACAAGCAATCCGCCGCGCCGCGCTGCAACACAACGTGCCTTGCGTAACGACGATGACCGGCGCGCAGGCATTGGTTGAAGCGCTCACCGCGCGAGCTGAAAACAAGCCCATCACCGTTCATCCATTGCAGGAGCTGCACGCGGTAAGTGCAAGCGCGCGATGAGATCAGAAACCATCCGCATACGCGGATGAATCGAGGGGCTCGTTCAAATCGATCACGTTTAGAAGGCGGACTTGTCCGCCGAAAAGCCGCACAAGTGCGGCTTCTAAACATGGCTTCTAAACAATTCTTCTCTGTGTCCTCTGTGGTTAGTGAATGACTCAAATCCAGGCCGTCATCATCACCGCCAGCGACGCCTGCTCAAGCGGCGAGCGCGAAGATAAATCCGGCGCAGCGCTGATCGAATTGGTCACCGAACTCGGTGCTCGCATCGTCGCCAAAGAGATCTTAAGTGACGATCTCGAACCGCTTTCAGACAAGCTACGCGAATACGCCGACCGGCCCGACGTGAATCTAATTCTCACCACCGGCGGCACCGGCTTCGGCCCGCGCGACAACACACCCGAAGCCACCCGGCGAGTAATCAAACGCGACGCTCCCGGCTTGACCGAGGCGATGCGCATCGAGACTTTGAAGCACACACCAATGGCGATGATTTCCCGCGGCGTCAGCGGCATTCGCTCGTCGACATTGATTGTGAACCTCCCCGGCTCACCTAAAGCCGTGCGCGAAAGCTTCGCCGTAATCAAACCCGTCCTCAATCACGTGATTGATTTGTTGGTCGGCGACACTCGCCACACCGGGAATTAGCCCTTCGTGGCAAGCCTGCGAAGCAGGCGTAAGCAAAAAGCCTGGGGTGGAGCGCAGCGCAGCGGAACCCCAGGATCACAATCAATTGAAAAACGACGAGCCCGCGAAGCGGGCGACAGACCTGCCATTACAAAGCGCACAATAGCCATCGGCTGTCGCCCGCTCCGCAGGCTCTCATCCCGATATATGCTTCGCCCTGGGGCTTACGCCCCAGGCTTTATGCTGTCGCCCGCTCCGCAGGCTGCGGCGCCCGACAAGCTGTGGCGATTCGTCATCAACGCCGCTGCCGCAATCCGTCGCTTGAGTCGCCTTGACAGTTTCATGAGTACACTCATATATTTCGTGAGTACAATCATCAATTTGCCGTATGCCACGAAGTAAATCCTCAACCACGAAGCACATTCGATCCGTAAGCGGGGTACAGACTCGATCCGCGAAGCGATCGCGGCCCGCCGCGCGCAAGACGGCGCCGCGGAAAGCGGGTATTCGTGCGGCGAGCAAGGAAGCGATTCGCGACAAGATCGTCAAAGCGGCGCTTGGTCTGTTTCAGACGAAAGGCTTTGACGCCACCACGACCAAGGCAATCGCGCGCAAGGCGAGCATCGCCGAAGGCACTGTCTTCAATTACTTCAAAAGCAAGGACGACATCGCGCTGCACTTCTTTGAGGCGGAAGTCGACTCGGCAATGGCCGCGGTCCGCGATAATCCCCGGCTAAAGAAGGCGCCGCTCGAAGAGAAGCTCTTCGCTCTGGTTCATGCTCAGTTGGAATACCTTGAGCCTTACGAAAACTTCATTGGGGCCGCGATGATTCATGCATTGAAACCTTCTTCGCCGCTCGGGCCATTCAGTCATCGCGCGATGGAATTGCGCCATCGTTATCTGCGCTTCGTCGAAGAACTCATCGAAGAATCAATTCCGAAGAAACAGAACGCGCTCGGCTTTCTCGCCCCGGAAGTTTTCTGGATCTACTACATGGGCGCGCTGCTCTATTGGCTCTACGACACGTCCGAGGGAAAGCAGCACACGCTGGCGTTTCTCGATCGGTCTTTGAGCATGGGCGCAGCGATGCTGCGACAGGGCGGGCGCTATGGCCGATAAAACCGACACCCCGATTCGACGGGTTTTCAGTCTCGCCAACGTGGGCGTGGGCGTCGCCGGCAGCTATCTCGGCTACGCTTTGCAGAGCGCCTTTCTCGACCAGCCCGCGCGCAACGCGAAACTCAAGGCCACCCACAAACGCGCGGCGCGGCGCATGGCTGACGAAATGCAAACCCTGCGCGGGGCCGCGATGAAGCTGGGTCAAACTCTGAGCCTGCAGACGGGAACGCTGCCCGATGAAACCCTCGCGGAGTTGGCGACGCTGCAAATGAGCGCTCCGCCGATGCATCCCTCGCTCGTGCGCGCGCAATTCAAACAGAGCCTGGGTGCCGAGCCGGAACAGATATTCAAGCAATTCGATCCGCAACCGTTCGCGGCCGCCTCACTGGGACAGGTACATCACGCGACGACCCGTGCGGGTGAACAGGTAGCAGTAAAGATTCAGTACCCCGGCATTCGGCAGTCTCTGGTCAATGATTTCAAAATGTTCCGCACGCTGAGTAAACCAGCGCAAGCCTCAGGCCACATTCCGAAAGGCGCCATCGATGAAGTCGAGCAACAGATCATCTCAGAGACCGATTACGAGAGAGAAGCAGACAACATCGACTTCTTTCACAAACGACTCGCGCCGCTTTCGTTTGTCGAGGTGCCGCAAGTGCTGCGCAAATATTCTTCAGACAAAGTGCTGACCATGTCTCTGATGAAAGGCGAACACCTGGACGATTTTCTCGCGCGCCGGCCGTCGCAGAAATTGCGGAATCAACTCGGCGAGAATTTGTTCGAGTTGTTCTATTTTCAGGTGCTCGAGCTCCAGGCGCTCCACGCCGATCCGCATTGGGGCAACTACTTGTTCAGCAAAGACGCGCGTATTGCGCTGGTCGATTTTGGCTGCGCCAAGTACATGTCAAAGGCGACGGTGAGTTACCTGCGCCGAGGCTTTCTCTTTCCCGGGTCGACCCGCTCTTCCGAGTTCGCGCAGCTTCTGGAAAAATATTATGAGGATGAAGGCCGAGAGCTGCCGCCGGCGACGCGCAAGGCCCTGATTCGTTTCGCCGAGAATTTCTATCGCAAGGTTTACCCGCCGAATGCGGATCAAGATAAGGCATTCGACTTCGGTGATCCCCAATTCCTAAAGGACTTTCTCACCGCCTCGAAAGACCTCTTTCGGTCCAAAGGTGTGTTGTCGGAATTGATCTTCATGGTGCGCGCGGAAATGGGAATGTACCAGACGCTCCATCGCCTTAAGGCCCGCGTCCACACCAGCCGCATCGTCCGCAAATACTTAAACTGATCCGGTCTTGGCCCTTCGGGGCAGTAGCCCGACCGTAAGGGAGGGCGTTTGGAGTGCGCCGGCTCGACGGCGCTTTGGATCTCCTTCAACTTTCGCTTCCTTCCCTTGGCGGTGGTACGTCTTGAGACGCAACGGGCTCAGGCTGGGAACGCGGACGCCCTCGTGCGCATAACTTTGTGATTTACATTGACTGCGGACGGGGACGTCCGCGTTCTCAGCAAAACGTGCCACTAATTCCCACCGTAAAGTTGTTGACACATACGCATCCCCTAAACAAGAATGCGCATGATTCCATGCTAACCGCCTCACGTTGTCCTGAGGCGACACTCTACGTTCTCAACAGGAGTTTCCAAATGAATATTCTTCCTCACCGGCTAATCATCGTCGCCGCTACGCTTTTTCTGTTGCTCATCTCTGTGAGCATTGTCGGTCAAACCAGCGCGAACAAATCATCGTCTGCGAGCGCACCGTCTCAATCAACCAGCGAAGGAATTCAAAAACGAGATAACGAATGGGGTGTGTGGAGCGGCATCTCGTTCGACGCGCCGATCTTAATAGGCAAGACGCCCAGCGCGCGCTACGGCAACATCGGTCTGCGCTATGGCCGCGTGCTCGCCGCGAGCAAGAGCGGCGCCTTCGAATGGACCATCGACGCCATCCCTCTGGCGATCCTTTCAAACGAACGTCTCTTCGTAGTCAGTTCGTCTCCTTTAGTGATCGGCTCGACGCGCAAGAGCGTCTACGGCGCCGGCGCCGCGCCCATCGGCCTGAAATTCAACTTCCGCCGCAATCGCCGCGTGCAACCCTTCGGCCAGGCGACCGGAGGCTTCCTCTACTTCGCCCAACAAGTCCCGGTAACGAACGCCTCTCAATTCAACTTCACCTTCGACTTCAGCGGCGGCATCCAAGTCGTCAACAGCAAGCGCCGCAGCTTCACCGTGGGCTACAAGTATCACCACATCTCGAACGGCAATACGGGGACGTTCAATCCGGGTGTGGATGTGCAGATGGTGTTTGCGGGGTTTTCGATTTTCAAGTGAGGCTTTCTTTCATATGAGCGCACCAACAGTCTTCATTAGTTACAGCCACGACTCGCCCGAGCATAATGATCTCGTGCTGAAATTCTCGGACGCGCTGCGCAGTCACGGCGTCGATGCCGAACTCGATCGGTATCATGTGCGTCCGCCGAAGGGTTGGCCTCATTGGTGCGCAGAAAAGTTGCGGCCCGAGAACTCTCAGTTTGTTTTGATGATTTGCACTGAGACTTACCTGAAGCGAGTTCAAGACAATGTGCCCGCAGACGAGGGTCGTGGAGTGTTTTGGGAAGGCGCGATCATCTCCGACTACCTCTACGACGCAAAGGGAAATACCCGGTTCATTCCGATTCTTTTCTCCGATGCGAGCACGGACTTCATCCCGCCTCCAATGGGCAATCACACGCGTTATCGCGTGGGCGCCTTCGATCTCATCGACCCCGGCTATCAGGATTTATATCGTGAATTGACTGGGCAACCGCTGGTAACCAAGCCACCGCTTGGTGAAGTTATAAAACTTGGCCACGCCTTAGCCGTGGCGGCAACTCCGCTCGCGGCCCGTTCAGCTCTAACCGACTTCCGGAGCATCGAGAATACGGACTTCAAGGCCGATATGTCGCGCATCGACAAATATGCGCCTGTGGAACTTATCGGACGTGAGAGTGAACTGGCCTCGTTAGATGACACGTGGAACAAAGTCGTGGGGGGTGAAAAGATTCGACCGCGCGTCCTCACCTTCGTTGCACTGGGCGGCGAAGGCAAGACGTCGCTAGTTGCGAAGTGGGCCGCCGAACTCGCTGCGCAGGACTGGCCCGGTTGCGACGCTGTCTTTGCGTGGTCTTTTTATAGTCAAGGCACACGTGAACAGACTCAGGCGTCTTCGGACACTTTTCTGGCGGAAGCGCTGAGGTTCTTTGGCGATGAAGAGACCGCCGGAAGTGCAAAGAGTGGATACGAAAAGGGAAAACGACTCGCACACCTTGTCGGCCAGAAACGCGCCCTGCTCATTCTCGACGGCGTCGAACCGCTTCAGTACGCCCCCGGACCTCCGATGGACGCTAAAGTCAAGGATGATGGTGTAGCGGCACTGCTCAAGTCGCTCGCCGCCACGAACCTAGGTCTCTGCGTCGTCACTACCCGGTACTCGATTCCGGATTTAAAAACATTTCGGCAAACAACCACGCCTGAAACCAAACTTGCCAGCCTCTCACGCGAAGCCGGCGT
The DNA here is from genome assembly GCA_036266295.1 of Pyrinomonadaceae bacterium. GTDB lineage: Bacteria > Acidobacteriota > Blastocatellia > Pyrinomonadales > Pyrinomonadaceae > UBA11740. Next base: position 5,722 of record DATANL010000745.1, read on the forward strand.
CCACTTGCTCAAGATACTCGGCGTGAAGGGTACTGAAAAAGAATTCGAGCAACTGGTGGCAGATGTGAAGGGCCACGCCCTGACGCTCAATTTACTTGGCGCTTATCTGCGCGACGCGCACGGCGGCGATATTCGCAAACGCGACTTGGTTAAGCTCCAAGAAGCCGACGCT
>DATANL010000746.1:0-4103 GCA_036266295.1 Pyrinomonadaceae bacterium
CGTGCCGAACTCACCCGGCGGTTTGCTCGGCGCGGACTTTGCGATCGAAAACGGCCGCTACAAAGTCACGCCCATTTACGACAACGAAAATTGGAACCCCGATCTGCGTTCACCGCTCGCAACACCGGGCTCGACGGTCAATGTCGGTGAATACATCCTCGCCATCAATGGCGTCGAGTTGCGAGCACCGGACAACATCTATCGTCTGCTTGACGGCACGGCCAACCGGCAGACGTCTTTGACCGTGAACGACAAACCAACGATGGATGGAGCACGTCACGTGGTCGTCATGCCGGTCGGCAACGAACAAGCCCTGCGCACTCGTGCGTGGGTTGAATCGAACCGGCGTCTGGTCGAGCAACTTTCGAACGGCCAACTCGCTTATGTTTATCTGCCGAATACCGGCCAGCCGGGATATTCGAGCTTCAATCGTTATTACTTCTCACAACAGGACAAGAAGGGCGCGATCATCGACGAGCGTTTCAATGGCGGCGGCTCGGCGGCCGACTACATCATCGATGTGCTGCAGAGAGACTTTGACGGGTACTTCAACAACGTCGCGGGCGATCGTTATCCGTTCACCAGTCCGGCCGCCGGCATCTGGGGACCGAAGGTCATGATCATCAACGAGATGGCCGGCTCAGGCGGCGACCTGATGCCCTACATGTTTCATTATCGAAAGATCGGCATGCTCGTCGGCAAACGCACGTGGGGAGGACTGGTCCACACCGCCGACACGCCGACGTTCGTCGATGGCGGATCGGCAATCGCGCCGCGCGGTGGTTTCTTCGCGCGTGACAATCGCTGGGCCGTGGAAAACGAAGGCGTCGCGCCCGACGTCGATGTCGAGAATTGGCCCAAAGACGTGATCGCCGGACACGATCCGCAACTCGAGCGCGCCGTGCAGGAAGCTCTGCGCATGATGAAAGAGAAGCCCGTGGATCGCGCCACCAAAGAACCCACTTTGCCGACCTGGGGCACGCGCAAGAAGAACTGACGCGAACGTGCCCGCTCAGACGAAACCGGCGCCGAGTCGGCACGTCGCGGCATTGCTAATTGATTAAATGTGGCCGCCGTCGCGCATTTTGGCGGCGGCCGCTGCATTCAGGCGCTTAAATTCGTTGACTTTTGGTTGCTGGTGAATAGAATGCCCTCACCAAGCGGAATGTACTGACGAAGGAGTCCCCCCATGCGCTTCACATTCAAAACACGATCGCTACGATGGCTTTTGTTATTGCCCGCTCTGACGGTTATGACTGCGGGGGTCGCTTCGGCCCCGCCGATACCAAACCCGGTGATCTACTTGATGGGCACAGAGACCCTCCAACAGGGTGGCAAGACCTTCATGCGGTATCGTTACGACGTCTTCAATAAAGACCAGTATCCGGCGGACATGTTCGCCGCGGCGCCAAATCTTCCCCCATGCGGAACCAACACAAAGTCATCACGTACGTGGGTCGACTTGTACGACCAAAGCGGCAAACGGCTTAACGGGTTTTGTGCTTTGACGAAGCCGCAGGATCTGAATCAGATCTACTTTCAGATAGAAGACGGCGTCACTCCGCCCAGTTGGATCTACATTGAGTTGACCGACCGCCAGACAAATACAAAATACAAATCGAACCTGGCCGAGACCTCAAACTAGCCGGGACAGTACGTTTAGACGCCAGACTTGCCGGCGCGGCAGGCCGCACAAGTGCGACCGCTAAACGAATCGAGATGATTTGTCATTTGTTAATTTGATGAAGAGTTCTGTCTTCGCTCCGCCCCTCAGATCCAAACAGCGCCGGCAATCCACCTCACATCGAACCCTGCAACCATCTCGACTATAATGAACATCAGAAAACTTCCCGGCAAAGATTAATCGGAGTCATTTAATATGAGATTTAAAGCGATCGTCGTTTTGTTCGTGATCATTGCTATGGGCCTGGTAACAGTCAAGAATCCCGCGCGTGCTGAGGCAGATGTGGCCAATCCGTTTTTGACCGAGAGCACGCTTCCCTTTCACGCACCACCATTCGACAAGATCAAAGACAGTGACTACCAGCCCGCGATCGAAGCAGGCATGAAGGACCAGTTGGCGGAGATTGAAAAGATCGCCGACAACCCGGCGCCGCCAACCTTCGCGAATACTTTGGAAGCGATGGAGCGTTCCGGCGCGTTATTAACCAGGGTCACCAAGGTTTTCTTCAATCTCACCACCGCCAACACCAGCGAGACTTTGCAGAAGATCAAGTCAGAGGAAGCGCCGAAGCTCGCCGCGCACTCCGACTCGATTTATTTGAACGCCAGCTTGTTCTCGCGGGTGAAGGCGCTGTACGACCAACGCGAAGCGCTGAAGCTGGATGCCGAATCAAGTTACCTGGTCGAGCGTTACTACAAGACGTTCGTGCGCGCCGGCGCGCTGCTCTCTGAGACCGACAAGGAAACGCTGCGCGGATTGAACCAGGAAGAGGCCAAGTTAACCACGAAGTTCGAAGACGACGTGCTGGCCGAAACAAACAGTGGCGCGCTCGTCATTGACAATAAAGCTGACCTTGACGGATTGCCCGAGAACGACATCGCGGCCGCGGCCGAGCTGGCGAAAGAAAAGAAGCTCGACGGCAAATGGGTGATCGCGCTGCAGAACACGACGCAGCAGCCGGCGTTGACCTATCTAAAAAATCGCGCCGTGCGCGAGCGTCTCTTCAATGCTTCGGTCACGCGGGGCAACGATGGCGGCAAGAATGACACGAAAGCGATCGTCACGCGGCTGGCGCAGCTCAGATCGCAACGCGCTAAGCTGCTCGGTTATCCGGATCACGCGACCTTCATACTCGACGATCAAATGGCCAAGACGCCTCAGGCGGCCGAGAAGCTTTTGACCGGAATTGTGCCGGCGGCGACGGCGAAAGCACGCGAAGAAGCAGCGCGCATGCAAAAGGTGATCGACGCCGAGAAGGCCGGCTTCACGCTGGGCCCGCAGGACTGGCAGTACTATGCCGAGAAAGTTCGCAAAGCGGAATACGATCTCGACAACTCGCAAATCAAACCGTATTTCGAACTCGATCGGGTGTTGCACGACGGTGTCTTTTTCGCCGCCAACAAACTTTACGGAATTACATTCAAAGAGCGAAAAGATTTGCCGGTTTACAATCCTGACGTGCGCGTCTTTGAGGTCTTCGACGCCAACGGCAAGTCTCTCGCCTTGTTCTACGCCGATTACTTTCAGCGCTCGAACAAGGACGGCGGCGCGTGGCAGGACAGCTTCGTCGATCAGAGCCACCTGCTGGGAACGCAGCCGGTCGTCATCAACGTCTGCAACTTCACCAAACCAAGTGCGGGCCAGCCGGCGCTGTTGAGCTTCGACGATGTGACCACGATGTTCCACGAGTTCGGTCACGCCCTGCACGCGATGTTTTCCAACATTCGTTACCCGATGCTCGGCGGCGTGTCGCGTGACTTCGTCGAGTTCCCTTCCCAATTCAACGAGCACTGGGCCACTGATCCAGCGGTCTTTGCGAACTATGCGAAGCATTATCAAACCGGCAAACCGATGCCGCAGGAACTGGTGAACAAGATCAAGCGCTCGCGCACCTTCAATCAGGGTTATGCGACCACTGAATACGTGGCGGCGGCCTTGCTCGACATGGCCTGGCATTCGTTACCGCCCACGGCGCCGCAGCAGGACGCCAACAAGTTCGAAGTGGACGCGCTCAAGCGTTTTCAGATCGACCTGCCGCAGGTCCCGCCGCGTTATCACACGACCTACTTCTCGCACATCTGGGACGGTGGCTATTCGGCCGGCTACTACGCGTACCTGTGGAGCGAGGTGCTTGATGATGATGCGTTCTATTGGTTCAAGGAGCACGGTGGATTGACGCGCGCGAACGGTCAACGCTTCCGCGATCTGGTGCTGTCCAAAGGCGGCACGCAGGATGTCGCCACCACCTTCCGCAATTTCCGCGGACGCGATCCGATCGTCGAGCCATTGCTGGAAGAGCGCGGGCTGAAACCAGTCAAGCCGTAGGTAGTCCTCGCTCTTAACGGGAGCGCAAGCGTCCTCCGGCATCTTTGGTAGCAGCCACCGGGACGGTTGCGCTCCAGTCGACATGCGAGAGAGA
>DATANL010000747.1:0-7033 GCA_036266295.1 Pyrinomonadaceae bacterium
CTAGTCACGAGTGACAAGTTAGACTGTTCCTCTGTTCAAAGCTTGTCACCTGTCGCTTATTCCTGCGTGTGGATTCGCCGGGTACTGAAGGCACGAGGGAGTAGCGTCAAGAACAGACTGTCGGATGTTTATGCTAGTCACTGACCACTGGTCACTGGCCCCTGGTCACTCATCACTGTTTTCATGTTTGATTGGCTCCGCGCTCTCACGTTCCGGCTGGGAAAGTTCATCGTTCACGTGCCGATTTATGTCGCCGGCCCGGCGATGATCCTGATCGGAGCGCTTGATTCGTCGCTGCTATCGCTGCCCGAGATAAACGACTATCTGGTCGTCGCGCGCTGTTACACTCATCCGCATACGGCGTTCTTCTTTCCGCTGTTCGCAGCAACCGGATCGGTGCTGGGATGTCTGTTGCTCTACACGATTCTGCAGCGCGGTGGCCTGGCGGTCTTACACCGCCGATTCAAGCTCGAGCACGTGCAGCGGGTCGAACGCGCGTACGCGCGCTTTGGAATTTTCGCGTTAGCCATTCCCGCCTTGCTGCCGCCGCCGATGCCTTTCAAGATTTTCGTGGCCACGGCCGGCGCGTTGCAGTTTCCGCGGCGGAAATTTTTGCTGACGATTCTGATTGCGCGATCGCTGCGCTATTACACCGAAGGAATACTCGCAATCTATTATGGCGAGCGCGTGTTGCGGTTCCTGCGCGACAACGGATTAATTATCGTCACCATGGTCGGCGGCCTTTGCCTGTTGGCGCTGGCGATTTATTTGATAACGAACAAGGGGCGCGCCGCCGTGAAAGCGGCGAAAGAATGACCTCGAAAGGTAACAAGCACTCAATTGAAATCCATTATTCATAAGGTGACGGGCGGCCTCGGAAAGTTTTCGCATTGGCTGCTCTCGTACGGGCCCTTCGGTCTGTTTGCGATCGCATTTCTCGATTCGGTGCTGGTGCCGATCCCCGGCGGCGTCGATGCGATGCTGATGATCCTGGCGACGGCGCGTCCGGCTTGGATGTTGATTTATGTGGCCAGCGCGACGGCCGGTTCGACGATTGGCTGCGTCTGTCTTTATAAGATTTCGCAGAAGGCCGGCCAGCGCGCGCTCGATCGTTTTTCTGAAGCAAAACAGAAGCGCGTCAAGGATTTGATCGATCGCTATGACGTGCTGTCGGTGCTGGTGGCGTCGGTGTTGCCGCCGCCTTTTCCGTTCAAGCTGTTCGTAATTTCAGCGGGCGTGTTCCGCTTGCCTGTCTGGCGCTTTACGTTAGCCATCGCGGCCGGCCGCACCTTCCGCTACCTGCTCGAAGGTTATCTCGCTGCGCGTTATGGTGAGCATGCCAAGGAAATCCTGGCGCACTATTATCCCGCGATTGGAATTGGCCTGGCGGTAGTGCTCATCGTGATTTTTGTCGGGAAGAACCTGATGCGGCGCGCGCGAGTCGAACCGGTTTCAGGCGTCGAAGGCTAGTTGCAACTCCGGCGGAGTTGAGTCGTGGCGCGCGCGGAATTTTCGCGCTTGAGCCAAAGTGCTGACGCCGCGGATTTCGAGTTCGTCGATCAGATGCAACAAGACGCGCGCCGTGGCGCGGGCATCGCCGACTGCGCGGTGTCGCTCAGTTATTTGAAATCCGAAATGATCGGCTAACGCATCGAGATGATGTTTCTCGAGATCGGGCATCACGCGACGAGCAAGTTGCACCGTGCACAGCTTAGCGTTGCGCATGCGGCAGCCGGGAAATACGCGGGCAATTTCCTGGTTCAACAAAGTCACATCAAAATCTGCATTGTGGGCCGCCAGCACAGCGTCACCGGCGAAGTTCAACCACGATTCGGCAATCGCCGAAAATGACGGCGCAGTTGCCAGCATCTCTTCGGTAATTCCGGTCAGCGTCGCAATGAACGGCGGCAGCGGCAACTCGGCGTTAACCAGCGTTTCGAAGTGGTCTACGATTTCACCGCGGGCGACACGGCAGGCGCCAATCTCGATGATGCGCGTCGCGATCGATTTGCCCGCGATCGCCTCGACGTCGACGACCACAAATTCGATGTCGCTCAGCGGTTCCGTCTCGGTTTCGTTGGGCCGAATGGCGAGACACTGCGCGTCCGTGATGAAGCGCGGATCGTTCTGCACCAGATCATTTACCAGCGAAGCGGCCAAATCTTCGGTGGCGTTTGCCAGATGAAAAATTGAATCTGTGATTTCGTTGAAGGTGGCCCGGCCGCCATTTTCGAGTACGAAGTCGAACGTTTCCTGTACCAGCGGCGAATCAGAAATCAGATTGAGCGGTCTTTGCACGACGCGATTGTAATGTGTGGGATAAAAGATGAGCAACGATGAAGTGATTGATCGGTTCCGAAAGTCCGGAGCGTTGCTGGAAGGACACTTTCAGCTTTCGAGCGGCCTGCATAGTTCGGTTTACCTGCAGTGCGCCCTCGCCCTGCAGGCGACACGCGAGGCAATTGAGTTCGGCGCCCCGATCGCTGATCAAGTTCGCGACCGGGAAATCGAAACGGTGGCGTCGCCGGCGATCGGCGGCCTGGTTATTGGTTATGAGGTTGCGCGCCAGCTCGGCGTGCGATTCATTTGGACTGAGCGCGAAAACGGGACCATGACGCTGCGGCGCGGTTTTAGTTTGCGAAGCGGCGAGCGACTGCTGGTGGTCGAAGATGTAATCACTACCGGCGGCTCGACGCGCGATACGATTGCGGCTCTCCGCGCGAGTGGTGGCGATGTGATCGCGGCCGCATCGATCATTGATCGTTCGGACGGAAGAGCCGACGTCGGCGTGCCGCGAATATCACTCGCGACGCTTGATGTCTCGGCCAATTCGCCGGACCAATGCGAAGCGTGCAAACGTGGCGAACCCGTGGTTAAACCCGGCAGCCGCAAGAAAGTTTAGATGCGTTGCCCGCCTCTAATTAGATGAATTATCGTCTCCTCCTGCAATACGACGGCACGGACTTTCATGGGTGGCAGATCCAGCCGAACCTGCGGACCGTCCAGGGTGAACTGACGCGCGTCCTTTCATTGCTGGAAGACCGCCCGGTGGCCGTGCATGGTTCCGGCCGCACGGACGCGGGTGTACACGCACAGGGCCAGGTCGCAAATGTTCATCTGCGTCGCGAAATTACTCCGGACAAATTACGCAAGGCAATCAACGGCAATCTCGATTCTGATGCGCGCGTGCTTTCGGTTGAGGTGGCGCCCGATGATTTTCACGCGCGATATTCGGCCATCGGCAAGACCTATTGTTACCGCGTCGTGCAGGGCCGCGTGATGTCGCCGTTTTGGCGCCGGTACGCATTGCATGAAGCCCGCGAGCTCGAGTTTGATCGAATGCTTGAATGCAGCAAGTTGTTTCTGGGCGAACATGATTGGACGGCGTTCTCATCTGCGCAATCAGACGCCGGGTCGCCCGTCCGCACGGTGACCAGGTTCGACGTGTCGCGAGGGGCCGACGCCCGAGGTCAATGCGATCTCCTGGAGTTCACGATTGCCGCCAACGGCTTTCTGCGTTACATGGTGCGCTCGATTGCAGGAACGCTGTTAGCGGTGGGCCGAACCGAAATCGATCTGGCAACGGTTGAACGGGCAATTGATGAAGGCGATCGTTCGTTGGTTGGTCCCACCGCAGTTCCGCAAGGGCTAACGTTGGTGAGCGTGGAATACCAATTGGAGATTTGATATTTGAGATTTGATATTTGGAAGTTTGTTTGCGCGACGTATTCAAAATCTCAAATGCGAAATCTCAACTAGCAAATCTGAAAATTGCCCTGACTCAAATTCATCATTTGCGTTGGCCATACGCGCCGATTAAGATGCCGCTGACCGTACACATCTATTAATGCTTTCAGATTTCACCGAAGTTGTTCGCGCTGGTTCGCCGGATCAGGCCTTGCTGAGCGCGATCGATTGGGACCGCTTGCCGAAGCATGTGGCGATCATCATGGACGGCAACGGCCGTTGGGCGGCGCTGCGCGGTCAGCCGCGAATCGCCGGACATCGCGCCGGCGTCGAAGCCGTGCGCGCTTCGGTTGATACCGGCGCCCGGCTGGGTTTGGGCGCGCTGACGCTGTATGCGTTCTCGACCGAGAATTGGAAGCGGCCGCGTTACGAAGTCGAAGCGCTCATGCGTATGTTGCGCAAATACCTGCGGATCGAGCTCGATGAGATTCACCGGCAGAACATCAAGTTTCAGACGATTGGCCGGACCGCAGCCTTGTCATCGCGCGTGCAGGATGAGATTGCGCGGGCTTCCGAGAAGACGGCGAAAAATACGGGCATGGTTTTGAGCGTCGCGCTCAACTATGGCGGCCGCGCGGAAATCGTCGACGCGTGCCGGGCCGCGGTGACGAAACTGGCGAGTAGCGGTGAGTCAATTGACCAGCTGGATGAAGCGGCCATTGAACAGCAGCTTTACACACGTGACCTGCCGGATCTCGATTTGCTCGTCCGCACGAGCGGTGAATTTCGCATTTCGAATTTTCTGCTTTGGCAGAGCGCCTACGCCGAGATTTATGTTACCGACACGCTCTGGCCTGATTTCCGTCGCAGTCAATTACTTGAGGCGATCGTCGACTATCAGGGCCGCAGCCGGCGCTTTGGCGGTCTCAAGCTCGTGACCAAACGGCGCGCCGTCGTGAGCCGATGAGTCCGAAAACCGTTTGAAGAACAATCAGCCACAAACGAAACCCAAGTCGTTCCTCAGCCGGCTGCCACCCTCAGTTGCGCGCATTCTGACTGCGGTCGTCCTTTTACCAATTCTGATCGCCTCGATCTTATTCGACCAGCTGGGAATCGTTTTCTGCGTGCTGGTGGCGGCCGCGATCGTCTTAGGCGAAATCGAATTTTGGATGGTAGCCAAAAAGAAACAGGTGCGCGCTGATGTCGCCGCGGGATTGTTGAGCGGTCTGGCGCTGCTGACGATCTTCTACTTTACGACTGCCGGAAACCTTCCGGATCTTTTGATGATTCAACTGATCTTGTTGCTCCTGGTGGTTGGTTCATTAACGGCCGCGATGGTCCGCGGCGCGCCGTACGATCGCATGATTCTCTCGGTCAGCGTGACGATTCTGAGCGTGATGTACGTGGCGTTGTTGGGCGGTCACTTGATTGCGCTGCGCGTAGGTTTCGCACCCGCGCTTTCCCGGCATCTGCTTTCGTTTTTCTTTCTGGTGATCATGGGTTCGGACGCGGCCGCATATTATGGCGGCCGTACGTTCGGACGCCACAAACTCGCGCCCAACATCAGTCCCGGCAAAACCTGGGAAGGGGCCGCGGCCGGAATGCTCGCCAGCTTGTTGCTCGCCGTGGCCTCGCATTACTGGTTCTTTTCTAACCTGCCGATCAAGCTGGCATTGCCGCTGGCGGCGGTGATGAATGTTATGGGCGTGCTCGGCGATTTGACTGAAAGCGCGCTCAAGCGCAGCGCCGGAGTAAAGGACACCGCGCAATTTCTGCCGGGCCATGGCGGGATTTTAGATCGGATTGATAGCTTGCTGTTCAATGCGCCGGTCATCTACTATTTCGCCTGGGTCTACTTCAGTCGCTGATGGGCCACACGATAGATGAGCACGAAGAAGATACTTCTGATCATCGCCGGCGTCGTCATTGTGCTGGGCTTGATCGTGGCGTTGCTGGCCGGCGGCATTGTCTTCTTTGTCTTTCGCACCATCGGGACCAGCGAAGCCGCAGAGACTGCGCGGACATATTTGCGCAACAACGCAGCGCTGAAGCAGGAAATTGGTGAGGTGAAAGACTTCGGCTGGCTGGTGACCGGCAACATCAACGTTACCAACGGCGATGGAGTCGCGACACTTTACCTGAAGGCCATCGGCGAAAAAGGCGAGGCCAACACGCGCGTCGATTTGGGTTATCGCAACAATCGCGAGTGGCGCGTGACGGGCGCGTCGTACACGCGCGACGGCAAAACGGTCGACCTGATGCAAGCATACGGCCCTCCAACTTCGAATTCCCCTTAACGACAGTCTTCAATTTATGTCAGCTCGCGGCATTGCCATTCTCGGATCAACCGGGTCGATTGGCTGCAACTCACTTCGCGTGATTGAGGCGTTGGGGAGCGATCGTTTCCAGGTGGTGGCGCTGGCCGCCGGCCGGAACATCAAAATACTCGCCGATCAGATCGCGCGGCATCACCCGCAGCTTGTCTCGGTTGAATCTGAGGAAGCGGCGGCGCAGTTGCACGACGAGATGATTGCGCGCGGCTTAGTCACCCCGCGTTTGTTGGTCGGGGAAAAAGGTCTCGTCGAAGTTGCGACCCACGAAGCAGCCGGCTGCGTCATCTCGGCGACCGTCGGGGCCATCGGTTTTGTGCCGACTCTGCGCGCGCTGGAGGCAGGGAAGCGCGTGGCTCTGGCAAACAAAGAAACTTTGGTGATGGCGGGCGAATTGATGACGCGGGCCGCGGAAAAGTCCGGCGCGGAATTATTGCCGGTCGATTCCGAACACAATGCGCTGCATCAATGTCTGCGTGGCGAGAAACGTTCAGAGGTTCGCCGAATTATTCTGACGGCTTCGGGCGGCCCATTTCGCACGCGCGACAAGCAAGGCATGGCGAGTGCGAGCGTGGCGGAAGCGATGAAGCATCCGACCTGGAACATGGGCGCGAAGATAACGATCGATTCGGCCACGCTCATGAACAAAGGGCTGGAAGTGATCGAAGCTCACTGGTTGTTTGGTTTCGGTCCCGACGAAATCGGCATCGTGGTTCATCCCGAGTCGGTAGTGCACTCAATGATCGAATTGATCGACGGCTCGATCATCGCCCAGATGGGCGTGACTGACATGCGTCACGCCATTCAATACGCGCTGACTTATCCCGAACGTCATCCGTCGGATCTGCCGCCGCTCGATTTGGCCAAACTGGCGACTCTCAATTTCGAGCAGCCCGACGTCGATCGTTTCCCGTGCATAGGGTTCGCGTATCGGGCGTTGAGGACCGGCGGCACCTTGCCCGCGGCCATGAACGCGGCGAATGAAGAGGCAGTAAACGCCTTCATCGAAGAACGAA
>DATANL010000748.1:0-3316 GCA_036266295.1 Pyrinomonadaceae bacterium
CTGTGGAAGAGATTGGAATTCGCGGACGTGAAACCTTCCAGGCGGCCGGAGGAGAACGGCTCCAGTTAGTGCCGTGCTTGAATGCCAATCCTCAATGGGCCGAGGCACTCGCGAACCTGATTCGAAAGCACGCGAACATGAACAGTTAATGAGTATGGAAGCGCAATCCTTTGATCGCTCGCCCTCAGATCGATCCCTGAAGGGTTGGCTGGCGCTCGCGTTCCTGACAACAGTCGTGATCGTATTCGCGACGGCATCCGGCCGAAATTCACTCGGGCAAAAAACCGACGTCACCTTCACGCGCGACGTTGCCCCCATCTTTTACAAGCATTGCGCCGCGTGCCATCAGCCTGATGACATCGCGCCCTTTTCGGTGCTGGAATATAAAGACGTCCTGCCCTGGAAGGAAACAATTCGGCAGAAGGTCTCAGCGCGTGAGATGCCGCCGTGGCACGCGGACCCTCGTTATGGTGACTTTGCGAACGTGGCCAGGCTTAGTCAGCAGGAGATCGACACGGTCGTCAACTGGGTCGCGCTCGGCGCAAAAGAAGGAGACGTGAAAGATCTGCCGGAGCTGCCGCCGGTCGTGTCGGGATTTGAAATTGGGAAGCCCGATTATGTGCTCGAGATGTCGCAGGAATATACCGTGCAGCCGCACTCGGCCGATCAATATGTCTACGTGACCTTTCCGACCAGGTTCAAAGATGACAAGTGGGTACAGGCGGCCGAGATTATTCCCGGCAACAAGCGTATCGTTCATCACGTGATTGCTCACGTGTTGCCGCCGGAGTCGAAGTCCGAGGCGGGCCAGCGTCTGGGCGGCGAATTCCCGCAAGCGGACGCCGATCCATCTTCGATCTTTTATAAACAAGGTTCGCTCTCGCGAGTGAAGATGGATGCGCCGGTGATCGATGACGGCGCCAACGCGGCCAACGGCGGTTCACTCTTCCGCCGGCCGACGGGCGATGACGGCGCCGCCGGTTACAGCATGCTGCTGGCTTCCTATGCGCCCGGTAAAGGCGCCGACATTTATCCCGCGGGAACCGCGAAAAGAATTCCGGCGGGCTCAACCATAATTCTGCAGATTCATTATTCGAGCTTCCACGGAGCGATCGAGACACCGCAAAAAGATCAGACCGCCGTCGCGATTGTCTTTGCCAAGTCACCGCCCACGAGGCGCGCCATTACCGCGACAGTACCAAATCATTTTTTCAAGATCCCAGCTGGAGCGCCGAATCATCAGGTGACCGCGGCGTACACTTTCGATCGTGATGTCGAGCTGATTAGTTACATGCCGCACATGCACATGCGCGGCAAAGACATGAAGTACGAGGCGCTTTATCCCGATGGCCGGCGCGAAACTCTGCTGTCGGTGCCGCGTTTCCAATTCAATTGGCAGACGGTCTATCGCTTGAAGAAGCCGCTAGCGGTTCCGAAAGGGACGAAGCTAATCGTCACCGCGCATTTCGATAATTCGACGAAGAACGTGCACAACCCGGACGCGACGAAAGCCGTGCGCTGGGGCGATCCGACTTACGATGAAATGATGATTGGTTGGATTGAATATACGGTCGCGGTTGATAAACCCTGATGGAGCGCGGGCATCCCTGCCCGCAAAGCGAGCGCAGCTCGCTCAGATCCCTCGATTAGTCCGGGAAGTTGTTCGCGCTTCGCGCTCATGCGGGCAGGGATGCCCGCGCTCCATTAAGGCGCCTTTGACTTGCTCACTGTCCGAATCGCGACGAACTCAACTTCACGTCCGCTCCGGCCCAGGCTTTCTTGAAACGGGCTTCGACCAGCGCCGCATCATCATTCTTGGCCTGCGCTTTCAAAGCCTGCATCAATCCAAATAGCGACCAGCCGTTCTCTTTGTTTCGTCGCAGGTCTTCCCAGTAGACGGTTTCGGCTTCGGCCGGTCGGCCGGCGTCGAGCAGCACCGCGCCGAGCGCCTGCCGCGGCGGGAAGTGAAACTCGGCCGGCTCGGTGTAAACCAGCGCGTCCTCCAACCGCACGGCACGCTCGAGGTGAGCCACCGCCGAGTCGTAGTTCTTCCTGGCGCCGTCAATTTCACCGCCGAGCACTTCCTGAGCAATCGTCAGAATCGCGCGGGCCGTGTTGGGCGAAAAGAGCGGACCGTCGAGAGACTTATCTCCCATCAAGCCATTCAGCCTGGCCAGTTCCTGATCCGCCTCGTTCGTTTGGCCTTTGCCCAGATAAGCGGTGGCTCGCGCGTAGTGCCACATGCCTTTGAGGTACGTGCTCGTCGCGGGCGGTTCGGGCTCGCGCAACATTTCGTCCCATTTCCCGAAACGCGTCAGCGCGAAATAAGGCACGACGCGGAAGCCGGCGAGCAACGGCACCGCTTTCAAAGTTTCATCGTTGACTTGAGAAGCAGCTTTGCGCGCGGCTTCAATCGCGACTTTGCTATTGCCTTCGGCGGTCGCCGCAAACCACAGGAAGTGCAGGTTGTGCGGATAGTAGGCCATCGGATAGAGGCCCTGCGCGCGACACTGCGAGATGTAGTCTTCATCGGCGGCAATCGCCATGACGTTGCTCCTGGCCGCATCAGCATAACGCCCGACGCGCTGATAGATGTGGGCGGGCATGTGGACCATGTGACCCGCGGCCGGCATCAGGGTGAGCAGGCGATCGGCGGCCGCTTCGGCTTTGCCCGCCTGATATGCCTCCATCAGATGGATGTAAAGATGCAGGGCGCCGGGATGATTCGAGTCGTGCGCGATCACTTGTTCAGTCAGCGCGACCACCTCTGAGGTGCGATCGTACGGCGTGCCGTCCTTGGTCCAATAACCCCAAGGCCGCAGGTCCATCACCGATTCCACGTAGAGCATCGAGAGGTCATCATCATTCGGAAACTGTAGATGCACTTTGCGCATGGCATCGGCGTAAGCGATGTCGTTCGCTCTGCGATCCTCAGCCTTGCCTGTGTAACGAAACTTCAGCGCGTCAATCAAGGCTGCTTCGCGGGGCGATGCTTTGTCTCTCAGGGTGATCGCTTTTTGAATCGCTTCGAGGGCCTTCGGCTCACTGTCCGGAGACATCGGGGCATTGATGTTGGGACCGAGCGCCAAAGCTTCGCCCCAGTATGCAATCGCAAGATTTGGATCGAGCCGCTCGGCTTCGCGGTAAGCGCGCCCGGCCTCAGCGTGATTGAACGCGTACGACAGATTCAATCCCTGATTCATGAAGAGCTGCGCCTGGGCGTTCTTCGTCGAAACCGGAAACTTGTGACTGCCGAGCTTCTGTAGCCGCGGCGCGATCGCGCCGGTCGGCGAAGTGGTTTGCTGCGCCGGCTCTT
>DATANL010000749.1:0-3721 GCA_036266295.1 Pyrinomonadaceae bacterium
GGTGTTCGTGATTATTGTCGTCGGCAGGCCGGGATTAATTTTGACAATGATCTCGAACGAGGAGGTTTCAGCGACTGCGACTGAGGGCTTCTTGAAGGTCACGTTGCCCGTGCCACCACCGCTCGGATTGGCCTGAATCCAGCCCGAGCCGCTCAAGATCCGCGCTGAGACAAAAGTCGTGTTTGCCGGGACTGCATCTGTTACCGTCACGGTCTGTGCGGGCGACGGTCCGGCGTTGGTTGCCGTCAACGTGTACACGATGATTGGGAGACCGGCGGCGTCTTTAGACGGCGACGCGGTTTTGGTAATTCTGAGATCGGCGCTCGCCGGCGGCGTCACGGTGGTAGTTGTCGTGGCGGAATTGTTGGCCGGGTTCGGGTCGGCTGTTGGTGACGAAACCGTCGCCGTGTTGGTGATGGTCATCGCCGAGGTCAGAGTCGAGTTGACCTTGACCACGATCTGGAAAGTAGCGGTCTCGGCGGCCGCAAGCGAGGCCTTCTTGAAGAGCACGGTGCCCGTGCCGCCAGTAGGCGGGGTTGTCTGCCAGCCATTACCGCCAAAATTACTACTGCTTAGCACACTCGCCGAAACGAAGTTCGTTTCCCCCGGAATCAAATCAGTCACCGTCACGTCGGTGGCCGCAGTCGGACCGCCGTTGCTTACCTGTAAGACATAGGTGATATTGCTGCCCGGGATCACGGGATCGGGCGAGTCCAACTTAGTGATCGCCAGATCAGCGCTCGGTTGCGGTTGGTGTCCGTAATTAGTCAGGACAATGACTCCGTCCACATCGGGGCTGGCCAGAGAGGGGGGAACGATCGGCAGCACGTCCGCGCGGGCCGAAGGACTGACCTGATCAAGCGCAGCTTCCAATGTTTTGAGGCGGCCCACCGCGAGGGATTCGCCGTCAGTCATCGCTTCATCGCGGCTGCCAATCGCGCCCCATACAATCTTGCCGTCTGGAATTTTCTTCCAGGCATTCTTGAGGGCGCTAATGTCGCCAACGAATGTAACCACGCCGCCTCCAAACGTGACTTCGCCGATCGGGAGGAATACCTTCGGCAACTTGGGTGAAGTCTTCAGGATTTGATCAGTTGTCAGCGGTGCCTCGGGAACGAGATCGGCAATTGCGCCGAGTTCTCTGATGCGTTCCGGCGTCGCCGCGAATTGGTAGACTCGATAGCGACGGGGCGCCGGCGCGACTGTCGGTGTCCCGCAATTCTTATTGCGACGGCGATGGAACATCACCCAATCATGAGTGCCGCGCACGGTCAGGGTCGCGGGGATCTCCGGCACGGGATGAAAGAGCAGCGCAGACTTCGCGGCCACAAAGGTCGAATCGTCCGTCACTGAGCCGATCAATTGCAGACCTTCTACCGCCTGCACATGATTGATGTTGGTGGCGCGCAGAACCTCGGGATTCGAGAGGAACCGGGCGCGCATGATTTTCTGCTCAGGTTCAGCAACGCCGTTCCTCGTTGTCGTGACGTAGACGAGCGCCTCGATTTCTTTCGGCTGCTTGCCCCAGGTCACAGTCACACGGATACTACCCCTCTGGTTCGGATCTTGCACCGTGATCTCGATGCTGTTGTCGAGGCCGCCGGGCTTGCCCAAATTGATCTCGGCATCGAAGGTGGCCGCTCCTTTCTTAAGGTCTTCGTTGGTGGCGACTTGAGTGATCAGGCGCCCCGACGCGGTCACAGTGCAATTGGCGACTGTATTGCCGCCAATATTGGTAACCTCTTTAACGATGACGTCGGCGCGAAACAACCCCTCCGCAGAACCGGACTTGTCGGTCCCGTCCGGCAACCCGACGCCGAATGCGCCGATGGCGTCGCCCTCGATCCTAAACTTCTGCCCAACTGTAAGCTTCGTAAGGTCAGCACTGCAGTTGATCGCTCCCCAGAGGCCAGCTTCAACCTCACCCACCTGACGTTGCGCCCCCGCGCCGAACGAAGACTTCAATGGGTCTTCCAGTTTGAACAGATTCTCTTGATCCAGCCGCAATGCGAGATAGATGGCCCGCCGGCCATCGGGTGAGTTCTCGCCATAAGCGGCACCCACAATTGGCACCGTCGTTTGCTTGCCCGGCTCGGCTCCGAATGCGGAAACGTTTTTTGACAAATCGGCAGGCACGAACACGTCAATATCTGCCTCGTAACTGCCGCTGGGTATGACTTTCTTCTCTTCGACGATCTCGCCGTCAGGCACCAGGATGTCTACCTGGGGTATCTTCGCGGCGTTTTCCAGTCCCTCGATCAAAGAGATGCGCTCCATGTGTTGGGCTTCTTCCAGAGCGTGGGCGACAAAGTCCGCACTCACGACGCAGAAGCGCAGATCGACTCCTTTACCCATCATGCGCCGCACCTGATCGTTGACCGTCACGTTCCCATCCGGAACTACCGGCAGGTAGCCCGCGCTCGGCAGTTCGATGATGCCGCCATTGATCAGCCACTGGTCGGGTGGCAGAAGAGCGAAACCCTGGCCCACGTTCTCGAGCTTCGTCTTCAAGCTGTCGAGTGCGGTCCACCCCCCGGGCAGCGTGATCGCCTTGCTCATATCCACATTTAGATAGGTAAACTGTTGCGAGGTCTTCTCATAGAATTGCTTGAGTTCGTATATTGTGGTGGCCGCTTCCTTAAGCGCGTCGCGGGCTCCGCTACAGGGATCAATCGCAACTCCCGGATCCGGAAATTTCTGATAAAGCTCGTGAAGCTGACATTGGAACTGGAGAACCTGGGCCAGGAAGACGTCCCAGGGGCGCATCATCATGCGCCATTGCCAGTAGCGCCTGGCCGGCGTGTCGATCAGTTCGCGGCGGACGATCCAGGGATCAAGAAAGATAGGAGTCGATCCCGCGCGCGCGAAAACTCCGATGGCAACTCCGCCATTCCCCAAGCTGTCCGCGCCAAGGCACCAGGTCTGTTGCTTGAGTCCCTGCGCGGAGATTAGATTCGCCAGCCGATTTCGCTCGTCTTGGAAATAGGCAGACGCGACGCGCGAGCGATAATGCGTCTGAGTGGTGATCGTCACGGCCTTGGGATTCGGCAAAGGGGTTTGCAGCACAAGCGGAACGGCCCGCACGATCAAACCTTCGACGGCCAAAGGCCGATCAGTAGTCGTAGAGCAGGCTTCTTCGCAAAGCTTGCCGTAGACGTCCTCTTCACCGCAGAGCGCTTCGGCTGCCGAGATCACAATCACGTAAAGATTGTTCGGATGAGTTATGTTGTCGGGCGGGGTGGCCGTAATCTGTTCACAGGTCTCGAAGCTGTCGTTCTTTTTTATTTCCGATTTGCCGTAGATGGTTTGCAGGTCGAGCGATTTGTCGATCAAATCCTGTATCGAAATTGTCGTGCCCTGCGGCATTAACAGCACGCGGCCCTCCGCGTCGATGGCCAGCCCTGGTCCAATATCGATCGTGTCGCCACCGCCGAGCCTGACGTCGAATCCGTGCGCGACACCCGAACCATCGGCTTGGTTCGATAGCCGGACCAAATGGCGCAGGTAGTCCTGTTCGGCCTTCAGATCACTGGCGCGGAGAAACTTGCCGTCGAAGTAATTAAGCCGCGTCAACGGCGTCTCGCCGGGAATCACCACGATGCCGTTCTGCTTGCTCACAAGCACCAGAGACTTTGAGGTTTCGTTTGCCATGTCCGCTTCCTTTCTGTTCGACCACTGCTCAATTACCGGCGCGATTTAGTGCGACTCGTCTTTCTTTTTA
>DATANL010000750.1:0-3717 GCA_036266295.1 Pyrinomonadaceae bacterium
CCCGACGACTGCCGGAAATACTTATCACGCATACAACATTCAGGCTATCGGTAGCTCACTGTATGTCGCCTACGCAAAGGTTGGCACGGGCGGACTTCCTGAATCGGGAGTGGGGAACGGATTTGTCCGCCGGTTCAATGCCAATGGCGTGCGCGATCCGGCCTTCGGCATCAATAACGGGGCGCTCAATTCTCCCTGGGGAATTACGCTGGCTCCGGCAAGTTTCGGCATCTTCGGTAACGCGCTGCTGGTCGGCAACTTCGGCGAGGGCAACCCTTCGATCCACGCCTACAACCCTACGAACGGCGCCTTTCTCGGGACCGTACAGGATGAGAGCGGTAATGGCATTGCGATCGACGAGTTGTGGGCTTTGACCTTTGGCAACGGCGGCGCGGGCGGTGACCCGAACACGCTCTACTTCAGTGCCGGCATCGGCGAGGAAGAGCACGGCCTGTTTGGAAAGTTGAACCCAACCACCGCCTCGGCAACTTCTCTGATCCAATTCGCCACGGACTCTTTTGTCATCGGCGAAGGCAGCGGCCACATTGATATCAGCGTCATTCGCGCCGGCGATTCTTCCGGTAGTGCCACCGTCAACTTCAGTACTTTCGACGAGTCGCAAGTCGATCATGCTTCGCAGAAAAGCGATTATGAGATCGCGATCAGCAAGCTCACGTTCAACCCGGGCGAGACCGTGAAGACCGTCCGCATTCTGATCACCAATGATAACTTTGACGAGAACAACGAGACGGTAAATCTGATGCTCTCTAATGTGACCGGCGCCGGCGTGGGACTGGGAACACCTAACGTGGCCACACTGACCATCAACGATAATGACACGGGTGCGCCGGCTACGAATCTGATTGACGATTCAACATTTTTCGTGCGCCAGCATTACCTGGACTTCCTCAACCGTGAACCGGATCCTTCCGGTCTGGCTTTCTGGGTCAATCAGATTGAATCCTGCGGAGCTGATGCCGCGTGCCGCGACGTCAAACGCATCAACGTAAGCGGGGCCTTCTTCTTGTCGCCGGAATTTCAGAACACGGGCTACCTCGCATATCTGACGAGCCGCGCGGCTTTCGGTCCTTCGGCATTTGGATCACCCGCTCCGGTTTTGTACGGCAACTTTGAGCGCGACACTCAGGCGCTTCAGAAGGATTACATTGTTGGTCAGGCGGGCGCCGACGCGCAGCTCGAGGCCAACAAGGTCGCGTTCTTTAACGACTTCGTTACGCGACCGGAGTTTGTCGCAGCTTATCCATCAACTTTGACGAATGATCAGTATGTCGATAATTTGTTGGCGGTTGCCGGCGTGTCGCCAAAGGACTTCACCGTAAACCTGACCAACTCGCAGGAAGTGCCGCCGACTAATCCGACTTTGAGCGGCGGCGCGCGACGGCCCAACTCATTTGGCACGGCCCGTTTTGTCTTCAACGCGGCAGATACGGCCATGACCATGACAGCGACGGTTACCAATATCGACGTGACCGGTTCGCAGACGGCCGATGCGAATGACAACCTCGTGGCGGCGCATATCCACGCCAGTGCAACCGTGCAACCTGGCGTAAATGGTCCGGTCGTCTGGGGCTTCTTCGGCACGCCCTTCAACGACAACAATCCGGACGACCACGTAGTAACGCCGTTCGGATCCGGGGTAGGGGCGTCCTTCAACGATAAATGGGACGCGCCTGAAGGCAACGGCACCACGTTGGCCGCGCAAATCGCCAACCTGCGCGCGGGACAAGCCTACATCAACTTCCACACGACGCAGTTCGGTGGCGGTGAAATCCGCGGCAACTTCCCGGCGACGCAGGCGTTCCGTGACTCGCTGGTCGCGGGCCTGGCCGCTGCGACCGACACTCGCGCCACCGTGCTGCGCAAGGTCGCCGAGTTTCAATTCCTGCAAACGCGCGAGTTCAATAACGCGTTTGTGACCATGCAGTACTTCGGCTATCTCCGGCGCGATCCGGACACGGCCGGTTTCAACTTCTGGTTGGGCAAACTGAACAGCTTCGGCGGCAGCTTTACCAACGCCGAGATGGTCAAGGCGTTCATCAGCTCATCTGAGTACCGTCAACGGTTCGGGCCCAGCTAAGAACGAAAAGGCGGAAGGGAAAAAGGTGAAGGAGCCGGGAACTGCATCCTGGCTCCTTTGCTTTTTCCCCGTGGCCCTTTCCCCTTGGCCCTTTGCCGTTGTGCTGATACATTTTTCGCATGACCTGCGCCCTCCGAGTTCAAGGAGTCTCGAAGCAATATCGAACCTACGCGCGACCGGGTGATCGTCTGAAAGAATCACTCACCCGCGGCCGTTTGCGGAGACATAAAGAGTTCTGGGCGTTGCACGACGTGTCGTTCGAGCTGAACGAGGGCGACATCGTCGGTATCATCGGTCCCAATGGATGCGGAAAGTCGACGCTCCTGCAAATTATCGCCGGGACCTTGCAACCGACCCACGGCGATGTTTGGCACCAGGGTCGCATCTCGGCGCTGCTTGAACTCGGCGCGGGCTTCGATCCGGAATTCACCGGCGTCGAAAATGTTTACATGAATGCGTCGCTGCTCGGTTTTTCGCGGCGCGAAACTGACGCGCTCTTTCCGCAGATCGAACGGTTCGCCGAGATCGGCGACTTTCTTTATCAACCGGTAAAGACCTATTCGAGCGGGATGTACGTGCGGCTGGCGTTCGCAATTGCCGCGAGTGTCGAGCCGGACATTTTGATCATTGACGAAGCTCTGGCGGTCGGCGACGCGGTCTTCCAACATCGCTGCCTGCGACGCATCAAAGAGCTTCACGAGCGCGGCACTACGGTGCTGTTCGTTTCGCACGACACGGCGGCCATTCGCGCGCTCTGCTCGCGCGCAATCCTGATGAATCATGGGCGAATGATTTGCGACGGCGCGCCGACCGACGTGCTCAATCAATATCAAGAGATCGTCATGGAGCGTGAGCGCACATACGACGCAGAATCGGACGCCCTGGACGATGGGCAGGCTGAAACCGCGAAGTTCGAACCGCTCTCGTTTACTTACCGTCATGGAAGTGGCAGCGCCGAACTCGTGGTCGCGGAACTGGCGGATGCCAACGGACGCCGCGCGCAAATTATCGAGACCGGTGCGCCGTTGACGATGAAGGTGGCGGCGCGATTCAATACCGACGTCGAAGATCCGGTAATCGGATTTCTGATTCGCAATCGTCACGGCATCAGTGCTTACGGCACGAACACGCATGAGTTGAGATTGGCTTTGGGTCATGCGCGCCGCGGAGAAGTCGTCGAAGTCACCTTCGCATTTACCTGTTGGCTTGGGGTCGACAACTACTCGATTTCCTGCGCCGTTCACAGCGTCGAAGGCGAGGCGTACGACTGGCTCGATGGGGTGCACTTTTTTAGTATCACCAGTTTGCGCGTGACTGAGGGCATTGCGAACTTAAACGCCACGGCCAGTGCGCGGCGGCTGCGCAGTTCGCAAACCCAAGCGGTTGAATTGGTCGATGCGATCTCGGTTTAGTTATGGACGTAGAGGCAATCTTAAAAGAAATCCAGAACCGGGTCGTGTCCGAAGGTCGCGCGCCTGAGGTGAGCTCAGGATCAGAATCGTCTAATGGTTCAGCGCCGCACTCAAACCAGGCTGAATCGTTGGCCAGAGTTTCTGCGCATCTCGCCGTCACCACGCGTGCATGGGATCGCCTGCCCCCGGTATTCACCAATCGTCATG
>DATANL010000751.1:0-4060 GCA_036266295.1 Pyrinomonadaceae bacterium
ACCGGCAGCGTAATCCGAAACGCCGCACCCTTTCCCACGCCCTGGCTTTCCGCGGACACCGTCCCGCCGTGCAGTTCGATGATGTGCCTGACAATTGCGAGCCCCAATCCGAGTCCCGCGTGACTACGCGCGCTGGTCGTATCGGCCTGCGTAAAACGATCGAAGATGTAAGGCAGAAACTCTTTGCTGATGCCGGCGCCGGTGTCGCTAAATTTGATTTCAAGTTGCGAATCAACCCGGGCGACCTTGACCTCGACCTGGCCGCCGCGCGGGGTGAACTTCACCGCATTCGAGAGCAGATTCCAAAAGACTTGTTGCAAGCGGTCGGCGTCGCCGGTAACCACGGTCGCGTATGGTTCGCGTTGGACTTCAACGTGGATCTGTTTGGCTTCCGCGGCGGGCCGAATTGACTCGAGCGCTGATTCGAGACTGTTCGTAATGTCTACCGGCCGCGCGTTGATCCTCAATTTGCCGGTAATAACTCGCGAGATGTCGAGCAGGTCCGAAACGAGTTGCGCCTGGGCCCGCGCGTTGCGCTCGATGCTCTCGAGTGCATTAGTCGTCGCGGTCTTGTCGAGGGTCCCCTGACGCAGCATCTGTGACCATCCGAGGATGGCGTTCAAAGGCGAACGAATCTCATGAGAGATCATCGCGACAAATTCGTCTTTGGCGCGGCTGGCCGCCTCGGCGCGTTCGCGCGCGGCGCGTTCACTGACTAACAAGCTGGCCTTTTCCTCTTCAATCCGCACGCGTTCGGTAATGTCCCGGGCAATTTTTGAAGCCCCGATAATCTGGCCGTCCCGGTTGCGCACGGGTGAGATGCTGAGCGAGATGTTCAGCCGCCGGCCATCTTTGGCGCAGCGGATGGTTTCGAAGTGCTCGATGCGTTGTCCCTGGCGCAGACGGCTGAGGATCATTGTTTCCTCATCGCGCATTTCCGGCGGGATGATCATGACGATTGATTTGCCGACGGCCTCTTCCGAGGTCCAGCCGAACATACGCTCGGCGGCGTGGTTCCACGAAGTAATGATGCCGTCGAGACTCTTGCTGACAATGGCGTCTTCCGAGGAATCGACGATCCCCGCGAGCAAAGCGCGAGCTTGTTCAGCGCGCCGGCGTTCGGTGATGTCGCGGAACACCATGATCGAACCCAGAGTTTTTTCGCCCACCTTGATTGGGGCTCCGCTGTCATCGATCGCGATCTCACGGCCATCCCTCGTGACCAGGATAGTGTGGTTGGCGAGACCGAAAATGACGCCTTCCCTAAGCGCGCGCAGCGCTGGGTTTTCGACTTCGCTCCGAGTGTCTTCGTTGAGGATGTGAAACACCTTCGCAAGCGGTTGTCCCTGGGCTTCGGCGGTGGTCCAGCCGGTCAACTGTTCAGCGACCGGATTGAGCATCGTGACGTTGCCGTCGACGTCGGCCGTGATCACGCCGTCGCCAATACTGGCGAGGGTCACCTTAAACCACTCGCTTTGTTGTCGCGCTTCGTCGGCTGTTTCCAGGGTTGCAGTCCCGGTTGACTCTTGTTGGGAATCCATATCGTAGTCTCACACTCGTCGGCCTGGGAGGGAGGGAACTACAAATTGGTTTGGCTTTCGGGGTAAAGCGATAGTAACACAAACAAAAATGCAATCGAAAACCTGGAGCTGTTTTAATGGTGAAGTTGCTCGCAGCAGATTTTTCTAACCGGCCGCTTCGCTCAACGATTGTGGAACTTGAAATGCTTCTATTCCGAAGCAGTGGCGAAGAGAAAGCAGAACGCGCCGTGGTGGCTGGACGAGGGCAATGAAGTCTGTCCGGCATGCAGTCACACGTACGTAATTCAGACGGAGTATCGGTGCGTGGTTTGCGATGGGCCGCTCTGCGGGATGTGCATTGAAACCACGATCGAAACAGAGATCGCTTGTAAGGGATGTGTGGAAGCGGAGACTGATCATCTCCCGTTGGCAGCGGGACAGGGAAGTGGATATTGATTATGGCAGCGCGCGCAATCTGGAAAGGCGAATTGAAAATCAATTCAACCAAGGTCCCGGTGAAGCTTTATTCGGCGGTCCAGGATCAAACTGTGCGCTTCCATATTCTCGAACAGAAATCAAAGACGCGCGTCAAACAGCACATGGTTGAGCCCGACAGCGGGAAAGAGGTGCCGGCCGAGGAAATTCAAAAAGGCTTCGAAGTCCAACCCGGTACGTTCGTGATTCTGGACAAAGAAGAACTGGCGAAACTCGAACCTGAAGCCTCGCGCGAAATCGAGATCACACAATTCGTGCCGCCGTCGCAGATTCCGCCGGAGTATTTCGATCGACCTTACTACCTCGGTCCCGACGGCGATCAGGCGGGCTACTTCGCGCTGGCCGAGGCGCTGCAGAAAAAGGAACGCGAAGGCGTGGCGCGCTGGGTGATGCGCAAACAGCCTTACGTCGGCGCGATCCGCAGTGTCGATGATTACCTGATGCTGTTCACGCTGCGCAATGCTGAAGAAGTGCTGTCGGCGAAGGACTTGCCGAAGCCGTCCGGTCGCGCGCCGGACAAGAAAGAATTGGCGATGGCCACCCAGCTGGTCGATCTGTTGAAAGGCGAGTTCGATCCGAAGGAATACAAGGACGAATATCGCGAACGCGTGATGGAGTTTGTCGAGAAGAAAGCCAAAGGCCACAAGCCGAAACTTCATCTGGTGAAATCAAAACGAAAGACAGCGGCGCTCGACAAGGTGTTGTCGAAGAGCATCGAGGCCTTGAAGAAACAGAAGAAAGCAGCGTGAAGGAAGTGAGCGGTGAGCAGTGAGCAGTGAGCAGGAAGACGTGGTCAGTACCATTCGCGTAAGCGGATGGATCAAGCGCGTACTGGATCAAAAAATTCTTTGAAGCGACAGAACATGGCAGCGAAAAAGAAATCATCCCGGAAACGATCCGAAGACAGCGGCGACGGCGTCGCGCGTTCGGCTCGTCCGTTTTGGTCAGGCACACTGAGCTTCGGCCTCGTGAGTGTTCCCGTCGCGCTGTATCCCGGCAACCGCACCAATCGCGCGCCACTGCGCATGCTCGGACCCGAAGGCGAGCCGTTGTCGCGCCGCTACTTTTCACAGAAGACGGGCAAAGACCTGGGCGACGAAGACATGGCGCGCGGGTTTGAATACGACAAGGACCATTACGTCATCGTCACCGATGAAGAGTTGGAGCGGCTGGCGCCTGAACAGAGCCGCGATATCGACCTGCGCCGCTTCGTGCCGCTCGCGGACATTCCGCCGCTTTATTTCGATCGCTCATATTTCCTCGCGCCGAGCGAAGGATCAGAAAAGGCGTACCGCCTGCTCACCGAGGCGATGGACAAAGAGGGACTCGCCGGCGTGGCGACGTTTGTGATGCGCGGCAAGGAATACCTGGTCGCGATTTTTCCCGAGAATGAAATTCTGCGAGCCGAGACGATGCGCTTCGCGGACGAGATTCGCTCGCCTAAAGAGGTCGGACTGCCGGAAAAAAAGAAAGTTCCCGCGGCCACAGTGAAAAAATTCGAAAGCCTCATTACGAAGCATTCGGACAAGCGCCTGTCGCTCGCGGAACTGAAAGACGAGCAAACCGAGAAGCTGCTGAAGCTGGTAGAGAAAAAACGGAAGCAGCATAAAGACATCGTCGAGGTTGAGGCGCCCGAGCAAGAACAGGGCAAGGTTGTTGATTTGATGGCGGCTTTGAAAAAGAGCCTGGCCGGCAAAAAGCGCGCAGCTTAGCGGCGTGTAGGGCCGAATAACGAGCGAAGGGAATAGTAAGCATGAGGTCAGAAGCAGTTTTGGATCGCCCCAAAGGTCAAACTCTCGATCAACCGGAAGCGCTCATGCAGCGGCTGCTGGGTTTTGAAAATGCCCCGGCCCCGGTGATTAGTTTGTATCTCGACGCGCGCGTGGACCAGCACGGCCAGCGGAACTTCCTGCCGTGGGTGCGCAAGCAACTTACCGAGCGAGGTCAGACCTACGACACACACTCGCCGGCCCGCGCCAGTTTTGAAGAGGACTTCGTGCGCATCGCGAGATATCTCGAGAACGGATTGCAAACGGAAGCGAGTG
>DATANL010000752.1:0-2289 GCA_036266295.1 Pyrinomonadaceae bacterium
CCGCCGACGAAAAAAAACGCGAGGAACCAAAGCATCAGCCAGATGTACAGAAAATAGCGGCCGTCGCCGAGTCTCTTCTTCAGCAGTAGCGGGCAACCAATGACAAATGAAATCACCGAGAGAATGGGCAGCCTGGTCGCTAACTGCACGAAATAGAAATACCAGGGCGTGCCGCGCAGCCAGTCGGTGACCCGGTGTGGATAAAGCCGCCCGATGAATTCGTAACTGTCGTGTCCAATCACGCGGCTGGTGGAAAAATCGGCCATCGACTTCCAGGTATCGGGCAAGAGAATCGTCGGACTGATAATGACGAAGACGATTCCCATGATGATGAAAAATTTTAAGAACCGCGGCTTGCCGATTACCCAACGCGTCGTCGGGATTCTTTGAAACACGTAGTTATAGGCGATGGGAATCGCCATCATCATTACGATCAATTTTGAGGCGAACATCGCGCCCATGGCGGCGGCGGTCAGCCAATAGAATCGCTGCGCCTTCTTTGGCGATTCCGCTTCCGCGACTCTCTGGCCGCGAATCCAGAACAGACAGGCCAGCAGGAAAAAGAAAATAAAAAACGAGTCCTCTTTCGCAATCCGGTTGAAGCCCATCACCAGCGGATCGAAAGTCCACAGCGCTGCCGCTATCAATCCGACTTCGCTGCCAAACAGTTCCGCGGCGACCAGGAACAAGAGTATCGCGGTGAGCGCGCCGAAGATCGCTCCCGGGATGCGGAGAGCTGCCTCGACCGGGACATTCAACCCCGGATGCGACGCGACAATTGAGGTTCGGTCCCAATGTTCCGAGGCGACCAGGCTTATGCCAAGCAGCGCCTTCATTAGAAATGGGTGTTCCCCATTGGCGCCGGTCAGGCCGTGCGTGCGGTAATCGTTAACTGCCACAAGCTTGTTCAGCTCGTCGTCGCTCAGGCCCTCGCTACCGATGCCCGTGGTGCGCAAGGCGAAGCCCGCCACGACCAAAACCGCCAGGAGAATCGTCAAAACCCTGCGGGTGAGAAGGTTCGATATCTCGTCTGTGAATAATTCCGGCCGTAATCCGGCGGTGACGGCAGCCGGTTCGTGGCTCGATAAATCTGGCGAGTCTGGCAAAGCGATATTCTTTCGGGAATGCTGATGGCGGCCTAAAGGCTCTTAATACAAACTGCAAAGCTTAACGGTTCGAGCCAGAACGAGCAAATGACGTGTCAGTACCCGGAGCGGTAGCGATGGGATCAACCAGAACCTCTCTCGAGTGTCGGTGTGTCACTTTAGCGGCAAGTAACACTTGATCCGGTCGCTACCGCTCCCGGTACTGACACCGGGACGTCAACACGCTTGCAATTGCGGCACAAATCAGCGAATATGAGCGCTTGAATTTCACCCGATTGCTCTCGTGTGAATACAGACGAAGGCAATCGATTTCCGTTTACAAGACGTTCAGATAACAAGAGGTAGCAAGGATATATGGCACCAGCATTACAGCAGGAGAATGCGCCGACTTCTTCCGCGCCCGCTTTCAGAATAGACCAACAACTTCACCAGATTCTTTACAAGCCGGAACCCCGTTCGGTTTTGGAGGCGCTGCCGGAACCGGCCGTGCTGCCAGAGCCGCCGTACCCGATTCATCCGGATCCCCAGCCGATGAGCAAATCGGAATACCAGAAGCTGAACGCGATTCGCACCTGGAAGACCTGGGGCTCGCCGTACTTCAAGTCGCGCTGGTACAGCAAGGACTTGCGGCCAATCATTCCCTATCTTTTCACCGAGTGGAAGTGCAATCTCGATTGTCACTACTGCTGGTCATACAACAATAAGGTCAAGGGGATGACCGAGGACACGGCCAAACGCTCGATCGACTGGTTGCACTCGATTGGTTCGCGCGTGCTGGCGTTGATGGGTGGCGAGCCGCTGCTCCGTCCCAAGTTCATTCACAAGATCGTTCACTACAGCGCGAAGAAAGACATCTTCGTTTACCTGCCGACGAACGGCCGTTTGATGAAACCGGATGTGATCGATCGTCTGGGCGACGCCGGAATCGCCACGGTGAATCTGGCTGTTGATTCAGTTAAAGACCGAAAGTCTTTGCCGAAGGCGCTCGACCCGATTCGTCCGTACTTTGAATACCTGGTGAAACGGCAGCATCACTATGGCTACACGG
This sequence comes from Pyrinomonadaceae bacterium, assembly GCA_036266295.1. Lineage (GTDB taxonomy): Bacteria > Acidobacteriota > Blastocatellia > Pyrinomonadales > Pyrinomonadaceae > UBA11740. The sequence continues at coordinate 2,155 of DATANL010000752.1, forward strand.
TGATGTTCAATATCAACATCTGCCGCAACAACATGGACGACGTCAAAGAGCTGACTGAGATTGCTCACGACGCCGGCATCGCGACTGACTATCACATCAACGAAACCCCGATGATGGAGCAGGATCACTTCAAGC
>DATANL010000753.1:0-6354 GCA_036266295.1 Pyrinomonadaceae bacterium
CTTGCCGGCCGGCAGAGTGCCGATGTTGAGCAAGATGTCAGCCAGCGAAGTAGCCGGACGCGTGGCGTGATTTCTGAGCGCGCGGGCACTGCGTGGTGTGCTCGCAGCAGCGACACTTTGATTGCGGCGTTGCTCATCGCCAGTTGCACGAATCAACTGCGCCTGCCTGGTCGCGGGCGCGGATAAATTCGCTTTGCTAACGTCACGCATCTTGAATGCAGGGGCTCTCCTGGTGCCGGTGCTGAGTGTCGGTTCCATTAGCCAACCGGCCGGACCGCGCAGATCAGACTTGCCCCGGTTAATTTGCAAACCAAGCTCGCGCATGAGCACAGTCAGTAAATCGATGTGGCCGTCCGCGGCGCTCGTCTCAGTCGTTTGCAATTCCTTATCAAGCACCCTGACAGCAAACTCGTTATCGTCAGAAGGGGTGGTATCAAAGAACCATCCGTACCCAGCCGCGTCCTCGTCAATCTTAACGCTCGTGCCGGACATGCTGGCGAGCTGACCGTTCGGCAAATCGCTAACTTCGAAAGTCAAAGCCAGCAGACGCGACAGGTCTTCGGCACTGGCGTCTGACTCTCTCCATCTTTGGATGGCCGCTTGCACCATCGAGTTCAATTCCGATTGAGTCAGTTTTACGCCATTCGCGTTGTTGGCTTTCGCGCCCTTCGGGACTCGTAACGTATCTGACTGGTCGGAGTCGTCCGAGCCCGACGCCGGGCTTGCGGAACTCGTCTCAACGTCAGATTGGGCCGCGTCGATCGGAGCTAATGCGGGTCCCGGACTCGGGCAGGTCCCGGTCCAACCGGAACCGGTGGCAGCGTTATTGTTGACGATAACGCCGCCGGAGCCGATGGTATTCTGCGACGTCAGGAAACTAATCATCGCAGCGTCGTCATTGTTCGCGCCGCCATAACCAACGACGCCAATGATCGTTTGGAACCTCGCGCGCAGACGCAGGTCGGCGCCGCCATTCTGACCGGCGTTACTAAAATTGTTCTTCAATGCGCCGGCGCCGCCGAGGGTCAGGCAGACCTTGGGATTGTCGGTGCTGACGGCCCCGAACTGCGCGAGCAATCCGTTCGTCAGATTGCCCACGCCCACGTTGGGCGTGTCCACGCTGTTGCCCTGAAGGATGGCCTTGAAGTTGCCCTGTCCGCCGCCGGCAACTGAGCTATTCGCCGCCAGATTAATACCATTTATCGCACCGTGAATCGCGTTGTTCGTGATGTTGGCTACGATTTGGCCACCGCCGACGAGGACCGCACTGATGCCGCCCGCGCCACTCGAGGTGGAATTGCCGCTGATGCCAATGACGTTGCTGTCGATCAGGCCGGGGTTCGCGGACGTGCCGAAGGCGCCGGCGCCCACGCCGCCCTTGCTGATGCTGACAGCCGTGCCGAGTGCATCCTTGAAAGTATTGTTATGAATGTTGAAGGTCAGCGTCGGACTGAGCGCGTTGCTCGTGCAGCCGGTGCTCGGACCGCCCGCAGCGATGCTCAGATTCGAGCCGCCGCTCACCTGGTTCGGGTTGCTATTGCTGAACTGGTTGTTCGCGACGATCAGGTCGTCGTTTGACTGACCGCGAATGCTGATGTTGACGTTGTTCGAACGCGCCGCCGTAAACGTAGAATTTTGAATCGTCGTCTTCAAGGTCGAGGCACAATCGGCCTGCATGAAGAGGGCCGAGGCGCTCGTCGCGTTGAGCGTGTCATTAAAGGTGTCGGTATCAAACACGATCCGATTCAGCGTAGTGGTGCCTTTGTTCTCCAGATGGAAATTGTCGAAGGCGCCGCCGGCAAACACGCTCTTAAAAATAGAAGCCGAGCCGGTGAGGTCGAAGAAATAGACGCCACCCTCGCCGGAGCCCGCCTGATTCGTACCTTCGGTTCCGTTGACCGTGCAATATTCCATCGTGAAGTTAGTGACGGAGACGCCGTTGATGCCGAAGTTCTGGTTCGTTCCATTCACCGTCATGCGACGCAACGTGACGTTCGAGGCATTGTTGAGATAGATACCGATGCCGCTCGAGGTGCTGCCATCCGCGCCCGACTTGTTCGCAATGGTGCCGCCGCTGCCGTTCCCGCCGACGGTCGTGCTGCTATCGCCATTGATCGTAAAGCTACCGGAGGTCTTCTGAAGGCTGATGCCATCGCTCGTGCCCCCCGTCGAGGACACGCTGGTGAGATTAATACTCAAAGGCGTCGTGCTGCTCGTTCGCGAAATGTCGATGGCCGTGGCGCCGCTGTTGCTGATGGTGCCGCTGGTCGAGGTGATTGTTTGGGTGTTTTCCGTCGCCAAAAGGGCCTTCTGATTCGCGGCGGGTGCAATGTCCAGAGAGCCGAACGTGATTGGGCCGTTGTTGGTCGTCAGGCTTACGCCGGTCGCGCCCGATCCCTGTACCGAAGTGTTGGCAAAATTCAATGTCGCACTGGAAGTGTCTACGCTTATGCCAATGCCGGTCGCGTTCGTAACTGTGGTCGAGCCACTGGTCAAACTACCAGCCACGCCCGTCAGACTGATTCCGGTAGTTAAGCTGTTGGTTGACGAGATGGCCCCAAACGTTGCGGTGAGTGTGCCATTGCTGAGATCGAGTCCCTGGCCCACGCCATTCAGCGTAACGTCCGAAATCGTCAGAGTGCCGAAACCGCTGCCGCTGATATCCGTAACCGAGCTGCCCGCGGTGAAACCGGTCAGCGTATTGCCGGAGGCAACACTGATCGACGTCCCGGAACTCTGGATAAGTACGATCGTTCCGTTACCGCTGTTGGTGACCGGGAGCGGATCGCTTTCGGGAGGTGGGGTCAGACCCGTGATCGATGACAGGCTGGCGGTCGCGTCCTGACCAATAACTTTTTGACCATTCAGCAGCGCGAACGATCCGACATAGGCACTTCCGCTTTCGTAAATAAAGATGTTGTCGTTGGCTGCCGGATTATTCCCGCTGCCGTTGTTGACGGATTGAAAAGAATTGATTGAGTCAAATGGATTCGTCAGTCGCCCATCACACGGACAAGAAGCACTGTTGTCGATAAACCAAATCATGCCGCTCACGGTGATCGAGACCGTGGCAGTATCAGTGTTATTCGGAGAGTCGTTATCGTTCAGCGTGTAGGTGAACGAATCGCTGCCTTCAAACCCGGCCGGCGGGTTGTAGGTGAACGAGCCATTCGCATTCAGAATAACGTTTCCACCCTGGGTACTCAGGAAAGTGCCGGGCGTGGCGCTAATTGCCGGCCCAACTCCATCCGGATCTGAGTCGTTAGCCAATACGCCGGGCGCCGGGACGCTAATGCGGACGTTACCGGTTGCTGAGTAACTATCATTTCGCGCCAAAGGCGTAGTCATCAAAGTACCGGCGACGAAAGTAGTGTTGGGATCCAACGTGTCGGTGAACTGCACGCCCGTGGCATCCGCGCCAGTCGCGGTGATGGTAACCGTGTACTTCAACGTGTCGCCGGGATCAGCTTTGCCGTCATTATCAAGATCGGTGAATAGCGCGTCCGTTTTGGTCGCTGTAACAGTCGGAGGAGGCGCGGCTGCCAACCTTGGGCCGGGATCCAAAGTGTGCCTGGCCGCCGTGGAGCGCGAGTCTGCATTACTCGTCGGGACTGCCGCCCTGGACAGATCGCTCGGCTGGGCCTTGCCTGATCGTCCACCGGTTCTCGACTCTACCGAGACCGAAACCACAACTGCTGCCAATAACCCGAGGAAGGCGAACAAAGAGACGATGCGGGTCGAGTGAATTTTCGATCGGATGCGCAGATTAAGTTTTTTGGTTCGAGACATGTGGGGACTCCTCCTGGTCGTTGTCGAGTTCCGACGGACTTAGAAACTGAGACTTGGGTCTTGCGACCCGGACAATCAAATCGATTGAGAAAGGTTCAGGGCTTTTAGTAACCAGACCTCGTAATAGGTAGCACCTAGCGGATTTTAATCCAGAAACCCACGACTGCTGACAAAGGGCAGCGCGGATTCTAATGCCCCACTACCCTTAAGTCAACGAATTTCTGGAAATGGAGTCGGTTGCAAATTTGCGGCGCTAACAACACTCCGGAAAGTCGATGATTTAGCTACTGGAAAGAAGAATGGACGCGAGGACAGTGACATACTTGGCGATCAACTAATCACATTCCCAGGCCCGCAGGGCTGCGAGATAGTAGCCGAGGGTTGAGCGTAGCGATAGACTTCTTGATCGATCGCTCCTGGAGCAGCGCAGCAGGCGGGCTTACAAACGCCGCTTCTCACTCCGGGGCTTGGTCATGAAGTGTCTTGAGTTTTCTGATTTCGAAACGGCGCGAGCCGGAAGGGATGGTGACCAGCACCTCATCGCCCTCTTCCTTGCCCATCAAACTGCGGCCGATTGGTGAGACGGTCGAAATCAAACCGGCAGCCGGATCGCTTTCTTCGGGCGTGACCAGCCGGTAAGTGACTTCCTCTTCCTTTGCAGCGTCGTAAAGCACCAGCGTAGAGCCATATCCAGCCTTATCGTGCGGGATGCGGGATAGATCGATTGAGGCGACTTCGCTCATGCGCTGTCGCAATTCGCGAATGCGCGCTTTGACCATCGTCTGTCGTTGCAGCGCGGTTTGATACTCGGAGTTCTCGCGCAGGTCGCCGAACTCGCGCGCGCGCTTGATCTCTTTCGGCAGATGCACGCGCAGCTCAGTCTCGAGCTCGTCGAGTTCCGCCTGAAGTTTTTGCTTTACGTCCGTTACGCCTGTCGACACGTTTTGTTTGCTCTTTCACCCACCCGCTAACGCAGGTGGTACTGACCGCTCACTGCTCACCGCTCACTGATCACGCCTTGCCTTTATCGTTCAACGCGTCTTCGACTGCCTGCCGCATCTGTGCCGGCGTCCGATATGGATCGAAGCCCGTGAAATGTTTGACGATCTTTCCATCGCGAGTGATGACAAAGCTCTGTGGGATAGACGCACGCCCGCGAACGGATTCAACTAAAGGCCCGGCCAGCGTGCCATCGTCCCAGATAATCTTGTAAGGCACATTCTGCGTCTTCACATAGTCTTTGACGTGTTGCGGATCGTTCCGCTCGTTGTAAGTGGTCGCCAGGCCGAGCACGACCAGGCCGCGCGCCTTGTATTCGTTGCTGATCTTGATGAGCTCAGGCATCTCCATGCGGCATGGACCACACCACGTGGCCCAGATATTCACCACCACAACTTTGTCCGAGTAATCAGAGAGCTTGAGCGAACCGCCATCGAGCGTCTGCACGCTGGTATCGCGCAGCTGCTGCGGGATGGCTACAAAGGCAACCGGTTCGGGATTGTTCCCGATTGGGGGGTTGTTCTTTGCCGGAATTGAACTGGTCGTCGGGGCGGGAACATTGTTCGAACCGTAACGCGCAACTCCGTACCAAATTATCAGGCCCAGAACTATTACGGTGATCGCGACGCGGCCACCGGTCCAAAACGATTCCTTCTCAGGAATCGCCGTTTCGGTCTTTGCGCCGACTGGTTTTGTATCTAACGATGAAGCCACCGAACACCTGCTTTCTCGAAATCAGTTTGCAGCGGACACGACGCGAAAGGTCGCGACCCGCGACAGGTCATTGCCAATAATCGCATATTCACCGGGCATCAGCGAAGTCCGCGGACGAAGTTCCATAAAGACCTCGTCGCCATTTTTCGACAGCCCACGCGGAATGGGCCGCACAATTTGCGACGCCTCGATCCCAAAGCCCGCCCGCCCCCGCTCAGCAATGGCGGTCGCCCGCCGCGCGCCACGGTGTGGTGTCAACCAGACGATCAGCGGCGGATGCGCGCCGCCGCGGTCTATGGCAAAGACAAAGATGAGTGTGTTCGCCGGCAGCACGGTCGCAGCGTGGTCACCTTTGAGTTCAACGTAACTACTGTTCGTGCTTTTGGCGACTTGTTCAACTTTCAGCGGGGTTGTGGCGGTTTCAAAAGGCAAAGTAATTATGTTGTGCTTTTCATCCAACGCATAGATCAGAGAATGATCCGCCGGAGGCTGCGGCAAGTCCTGCGCGGCGAGAACCACGTAACCGAGGCAGATGATGATTGCCGCAAACGGAAACTGTTTCACTGTTCCAGGCATTCAATCATCAACCGTACGCAAGCAAAGACTTGTGGTCAAGCGCGGTCGTCATTAAACTTCGTCGTGTCAGAACCGCGAGCGGTAGCGACCGGATATGGAAACAACCTGACCGGGTCACTTCACCCGGTCGCTCTGACACATATTCAAGGAGACGCATGAGCAAATCTTCATCGATTTCTAAACTGGCGGCCGGGTTGGTGATTCTGAGCATGGGCCTCGCAGCCATCGCCCAGGACATAGCCGGGGGATCCGGCGTGTTGGTGGCGAACGCCGACG
>DATANL010000754.1:0-2322 GCA_036266295.1 Pyrinomonadaceae bacterium
CACCGCGCCTTCTTTGCCGGCGTTATGAACGATCTGACGCAGCGGCTCTTCCAAAGCGCGCTTGACGATCGAAACGCCGATTTGCTCATCAGCATCGCCATCTTTTGCGACGTCGAATTTGTCGAGCACCTTGGCTGCGCGAACCAGAGTCACGCCGCCGCCGGGACCGATTCCCTCTTCGACGGCCGCGCGGGTCGCGTGCATGGCGTCTTCGACGCGAGCTTTCTTTTCTTTCATCTCGGTCTCAGTCGCGGCGCCGACTTTGATGACGGCTACGCCGCCGACCAATTTCGCCAGACGCTCTTGCAGCTTCTCGCGGTCATAGTCGGACGTCGTTTCCTCGATCTGCGCACGCATGGTCTTGACGCGGCCTTCGATATCGGCCTGCTTGCCAGAGCCTTCCACGATCGTGGTGTTGTCCTTATCAATCGTGACCTTCTTGGCCTTGCCAAGGTCCTGCACCTGCACGTTTTCGAGCTTGATGCCGAGATCTTCGCTGATGACTTTGCCACCGGTGAGGATCGCAATATCTTCGAGCATCGCCTTGCGACGATCGCCGAAGCCCGGCGCTTTCACGGCCGCGACATTCAGGGTGCCGCGCAGCTTATTGACGACGAGGGTCGCCAGCGCTTCACCTTCAACATCTTCCGCGATGATCAAAAGCGGCTTGCCCATCTTGGCAATCTGCTCCAGCAGAGGCAGCAGGTCCTTCATCGAGCTGATTTTCTTCTCATGAATCAGAATCAGCGCGTTTTCGAGAGTTGCTTCCATTCTTTCCGGATCAGTCACGAAGTAGGGCGAAAGGTAACCGCGATCGAACTGCATACCTTCGACAACTTCGAGTGACGTTTCCATCGTGCGCGACTCTTCAACGGTGATGACGCCGTCTTTGCCGACCTGGTCCATCGCCTTCGCGATGATGCCGCCGATCGTCGCATCGCCGTTCGCCGAAACTGTTCCGACCTGCGCAATCGCGTCGCCCTTGACGGGCTTCGCCAGCCGGTGAATCTCTTCGGTCGCGCGCGCGACAGCCTTGTCGATGCCGCGCTTGAGGGCCATCGGGTTTGCGCCGGCGGCCACGGTCTTCACGCCTTCGCGGAAAATCGCCTGGGCCAAAACGGTCGCGGTGGTGGTGCCGTCGCCGGCAACATCGGAAGTCTTGGAGGCGACTTCGCGCACCATCTGCGCGCCCATGTTTTCCAGGTTGTCCTTCAATTCAATCTCTTTTGCCACGGTGACGCCGTCCTTGGTGATGGTGGGCGAACCGAACTTCTTGTCGATCACGACGTTGCGGCCTTTCGGACCGAGCGTGATCTTAACTGCGTCGGCGAGCTGATTGATTCCGCGCAGGATTGCCGCGCGTGACTCCTCGCCATGAACTACTTGCTTTGCCATCTTTGTTTCTTCTCCTCTTCGATTCGAGTCTCTTTAGATACGGATGAGCGAGAGGTGGGTCTTCAGGACGCTGGATTTTCATCCGCGCCCCAAACCCAACACTCTCACCCTACTTACTTTCCGCCCTTCTTACCGGCGGCTGCGCGCTGGATGACTCCGAGAATTTCGTCCTCGCGCATGATCAGGAATTCTTCGTTGTCGAGTTTTACTTCTGATCCGCTGTATTTGCCGAACAGAACTCGATCGCCGGCTTTCACATCCAACGTCTGACGCGTGCCGTCATCTCGATACTTGCCCTCGCCAACGGCAACGACTTCGCCTTCCTGCGGTTTTTCCTTTGCGGTGTCCGGGATAATGATCCCGCCGCGAATCTGTTCGCCTTCTTCAATTCGCCGCACAATCACGCGGTCATGAAGCGGCCTGATGTTTACTGCCATAACTTCTGTCTTGCTCCTCTCAATTCAGTGATTTTGGACACAAACTTAATAGTTGAACTGCTCTTGGACTTCCCAGTTTTGGCAATCTGGAATTATGAGTGCTAAGAAAATATAGTTAACGCTGGTGAGGTTGTCAACCGGGGTGTTGAGATGGAGATGGATCCGTCGGCAGGCACGTGCGACCGGCAAGGCGCACGCGCCCAGGTGTGTTCCACATAGAAGTGACGCTGAAGAAACTAAAACCGCTTGATTGAACCTGCCGGTGAACAGCCCACGGAATCAGGTGCAGCCGCGCAGTAAGAAAATGAGTATCAGAATACTCGCCGGCACGCCCAGGAACCATAAAATGATATAACCGATCTTGCCCTTCTCGTCGTGAAATTTCATGTTTTCGCCTCCCCTTTCGAGAGGGCTTCGGCAAAGCGGGTGCCACTCACAAGACGAAGGCATTTACCGCATCAGCGGTCGCCAAGTGTAATCTGATGGCACA
>DATANL010000755.1:0-5318 GCA_036266295.1 Pyrinomonadaceae bacterium
ACATAGGAAGTCGTGGGTGAGGAAGTGAAGGCGGCCGGCGCGCCTTCGCTCGCAGCCGGGGTAACGACGATATCAATGATGTTGTCATTGATGACGATCGGCGACATGACAACCCCGGTGCCCAACTCGCGCGCGCCTTCGCGAAACATGCCGGCATCGACGATAACATTGCCGCGTATTTTCTTTATGCCCTTGTCCTTTACTTGTTGGGCCAGCCGTCGAATCACCAGCAGCGGATCGCCGGGAACTGCACGCGTATTCGGATCGCCGTCGTATGAATGATCTTCATTCTCGAAGGCCAGCGTGCCGTCGTCGCGCAGGCGGCCGGAAAGATTCGGATCGCCGCTGGCTACTAAAATTAAGTCACCATCAAGAGCACCTTCTTCATCGATCCGGCCGGTGCGATAGACGCGCGTGTGAAATCGATAGTCGGCGCCCAGCAGCGACAGTGCGGTTCCTTCAGTCAACAGCTTGGTGGTCGAGCCGGGAGTGAACAGCTTGTCCTCGTTGATGCTGTAAATGACTTTGCCTTTATCGAGCGAATAGAACTCAATGCCGAATAGTGCGTGCTTGAATTCCGGGCGAGCCATGATCACCTGGATGCGCTGGGCCATCGAGTTTGTCTGCGCTGGTACGGCTGCCGCATTGAGGATCAATAACAGAGAGAGAAAGATTGTGATCGCTACTCGTTTCATATGGTTAAGTGTGATGTGGAGCGAATTAGTTTCAGAAATAGTATTTGCGTGTCCGCGTAGCAACCTTCAGGACGGTTGCAGAAACCCGACCGTCAGGGAGGGTGCCATTTTAGCGGGATTAAGGTCCGCAAAGACCTAGGCCCTCGGGTGCTCATGCAACCTCTTGCAGCCTCCCTGACGGTCGGGTTTCTGCAACACGACTCACGATGTAACGGCACGCATCATCACTCGCGTTTCCCATAATTGGCCGCCGTCTTTCCTGTCGTCACGCGCCGCCACGAACCGATCAATAAATCCCGCAGCTCATCAGCTGTCACACTCGACATGCGCACGAGCACCCACGGATAATTCAGATAATGATCGGTGATGTAGAACTTCTCGGGCGATGTGCGCATCATCTCTTCCCGTTGTTCGAAGTCCACGCTGACAACTAACGCCTCACCGCCTTGATGAAAACGCGCGAACAGTTTGCCCTTCACCTTGAATGCGGGGGTGCCGTAGGAAGTCGATTCCTCAGCACCGGCGAACTGATGTGCGATCTCGCGGACTGTATCGAAAGTCACGCCCGTCGATAATTTCCTGGACCGCAACTTCTTCGAGCGCGCGCCGGTTTGAGCCGATTTGCTTTTCATCGCAGCGGAGGCAAATGACATCGGGCAATTAATTCTTCGGATTCACACTGCCGATGCCGCTCACGCTTTTATTGACCGTCTTGGGGTTGCCACCGTAGGTCACACTGCCAACGCCGGAAATGCTCACGTCAAGTTGTTCGGTAGCGTAGACCTGCACGCTGCCGGCGCCGCTCAGGCTGACCGAAGCTTTTTCAGCGCGCAGATTGCCCGCATCGATACTGCCGGCGCCCGCCGAAGTGATGGCGATGGACTTCGCCTTTCCGTCGGCATTGATCGAAGCGGCCCCGGTCGAATTAAGTTCCAGGTCGTTGCTGTTGGCATCCATGATCGTGACGTTGCCGGCGCCGTGGTTCGCCAGCCGCGTGAGGTCGGGAAGCGAGATCCGTAACACCGCAGACTTGGCCGAGTGAAACTCCTGATCGTTGCTAACCATCAGGATACCGTCGCGCACTTCCGTCTTGATCAGAGGCAGAAGGTTGTCATCGGCCTCAATCTCAAAGCTCGTCGCCTTTTGACAAGTCACGCGAACTTCATAGACGCCGGACGTTTCGATCGCATTGAAGGATTTCAAGTCGCGCTTTTCGCTCTTACGGTTCCCGGAACCGGCAATGCCGCGACCGAATTTGCAGCCACCGAACACGGCAACCAGCATCAGAATGATCAGCAGGGATTTAGTTTTCATCGCAACCTCACGATTGGACAGCCAGGAAATCAGACGCGCATAGTAGTCCGTGATCCGGATAAGCTCAAGAAACTTTTTTCCATCGTAGTTGGAGCGATAACATGCTTGGCTAATCAAATACTGGCATCGCGTCAGAACCGCGAGCGGTAGCGACCGGATCAAGAAGTCCGCTGGATGTCTGAAAGTTCCTTCTGATCCGGTCGCTACCGCTCGCGGTTCTGACACAGATTAGGTTTCGACCGTGAAGAGAGATCCACGAACGATTGGGTTAACCATCTGGCGTTCACTCAAATTGCAATGCCCGGTCTGCGGTCGCGCTTCCATCGTCAAACGGCCCTTCAACTTGAAACACCGCTGCGATTCCTGCGGCGTAATCTTCAAGCGTGAAGAAGGCTTCTTTGTCGGCGCGATTATGGCGAATGTGGTCGCGACTGAAATGATCATCGTCGCCATTTATCTCGCCTGCATCACGCTGACCAATCTTAATGAGGGCGTCGTATTGACGATGCTGTTCGTCCTGGGAATCAGCTTTCCGCTGGCTTTCTATCACCATGCCTGGGCGCTTTGGCTGGCGCTGGATCATTTGATTGAAGGTCTGTCGCGGGTCGAAGGGAAACTTTAGCAGGTCGCGGAAAACGCCCTCTCGCAACGGGAGGGGGCTGCGGTGAAGGGCCTGGAGAGGCTGGTGAGAATTCTTTTAGGTTTGTCGCTACTTCGCCCTCACCCTCTCCCAGTGGGGAGAGGGAACCGAACGGCAGACTTTTTTAGCAGCCTGCTAGACGACGGGTACAGCGTAAAGTTCCAGCGCGCGACGCAATTCGTCAGGCACCGGAATTGGCTTGAGATTGATGCGGTCAGTCGCGACCAGCACAAAGTGCGCCGTGGCCATCAGGTCTTTTTCGATCGTGCCGTCCTCGGTCTTGCGTCGCACTTCGAAATCCAGACGCAGCGAGGTGCGGCCAATGTTGCCGACGTAAACGCTGACCTCCAGCAAATCGTCGAGTCGCGGCGCGCGGCGGAAATCGCATTCGAGATGAACGCGTGGCAGCCAGATGTCGAGTTCATCGAAAAGTTTTCCGTAAGGCAGGCCCACCGCGCGAAATAATTCCGTCTCGGCAATTTCAAAAAAGCGGATGTACGAGCCGTAGAAAATGATCGACGCGGCGTCGACGTCGCCCCAGCGCACGCGCTCTTCGATGGTGAACTTCTGAGTGTGAGTCACAGTCGCCGCGACCGCAAAACAATTCTATATCAGCGTTTTCTCCGAATCACGGTAACACGGAACGGCTCAGATTCGATCCCGTTGGCCACGACGAAAAGCTGTGATTCACCCGCTTCAATATTGAGCGGGACTTCTGCGTTTGTCGTAATCACGCGCTTGCCCGTAGCCACTCCCATCGAAACGACCGTGGCGCCACCCGCATCAACCATCGTGTGGTTGCAGGTGCGGCAATACCGGATGTGCCCGGTCGTGTTGTTCTTAATGCGTACCAGCGGATAGTCGCCGCTTCCTCTGCCGGCGCGCTCCAGATGATTTAATCAGCGAACCCCTCGGTCGATACCCGCATCCGAAATATCGCCTCTGCCTCTTCCCGAAAAAATGCATCGCAAACGGTAGAGTTTGCGTCACATAATTTGTAAATTCTGCTGGAAATCTGAAAGAATCCGTCCAATGAAGAAACGTATCCCCAGGCCCGAAAGGTTTGCCCTGATCCTGTTGGCCGTGGCTCTCACGTTCATGGCAACGATGTCTTTGAACGCCCAATCGTCGCGACCGCGGCGGGTAGCCCCGACGCCCACACCGACGCCTGATACCTTGCTCGGACCGCCGCCGAAGTCGGCGCCGAATGTCGACCGCAACGCGCCGTTGCTCGACGTCAAACCCAGCAAGCCCGTCGGCGAAGCGCCGGCCACGACTTCGACCGACACCGCGCATGCGTTTCAACTTTTCCAGCAACACCAGTATGCGCAGGCCGCGAAGGAAGCGAAGGCCGTCGCCGCAATCGATCCGGCGAACTCAGAAGCCTGGAAGCTGGCAGGATTTTCCGAGTTCTATCTGAAGCAATACAACGAGGCGAGCAACGATCTCGAGAAGGCGCTCGACTTGCAACGTAAGGCCGGTCCGGAAGACTCGCACACCGTCGATGCGCTGGCCGAGAGTTATACGCTGGCTGAAAAATTCGATCTCGCTTTGCCGCTGCTCCAGAAAATTACCACCCGCGCCGGCGCCACACCTGATCCGCAGTTCCTCTATTACCGCGGTCTGGCTGAATTCAAAACCGGCAAGTTGGACGACGCCGAAAAAACATTCAACGCCGCGGTGAAAGCGAATCCGAAAGACGGAGCGTCACTGCTGTATCTGGGCCAACTCGCGATGACGAGAAAAGACCTCGACACGGCGGTCTCGACACTCAATCGCGCCACCACCAACGATCCAAAACTAACTTCAGGTTGGTATCTGTTGACTTCGGCTTATCTGCGGCGCGCGACCGCTAACGCCGGCGATGAATCAAAAGCGGCGGCCGACTATCTCGGCGCAATTCGATCCGGTGAAGCGTTGACGCGTTTGCGATCAGATGAAGAAGCTCTCGGTTTATTTGCGCGGGCGCTGATCGGAGCGCAACAGTACGCCCGCGCTGCCACGGTGCTCGAGAGAGCCGCGGCTACCGACAACGTGCAGGGCATCACGCTGTACTTGCTCGGGCTGTCATATTCGCGTGCGAACAATTTTCCCAAGGCCATCGCGACACTCGAACGCGCGGTGGCCAAGACGCCGAACGACGTGAATTCTTATCGCGAGCTTGGCTACGACTACGAAAAGACAAAGCAGTATCCGAAGGCGTTCGCGACTTATCAGAAAGCCCTGACGGTCGCGCCGGACGATGCTGATTTCAAGGAAGCGATGGAGCGCATGCGCCCCTTTGCAAAACCGGGAGCGTAGATTAGCATCGTGGTCATGAACACCGCAGCGAAGCTCTTTGCCCGTCTATTACTGGTCAGCTTGTGCGCCCTGGTCCTGGCTTCATCAACCGTCAAAGCCGCCGCGTGGAACGGCATCGAACCTTTAAAGACGCGTCGCGACGAAGTTGTTAAAAAGCTTGGAGCGCCGGTCGGCGAGACGACCGACGGCGTCATGCGATTCAATGTGATGGGTGGATCGGTGCAGGTAAATTTCGTTAGCGACCAATTCGTTAAGGCGAAGCGACTGCGACCCGACCTGGTCGGCACCGTGCTCGAGATTGTCTTACAGCATGAACATTCTTCGGATACGCCCGAGACGCTGAAAATCAAGGAAAACCATTCGTTCGT
>DATANL010000756.1:0-12804 GCA_036266295.1 Pyrinomonadaceae bacterium
CTCAGTCACGTCCGGGTAATAAACCGGCACCGGAATGATCTTGAATCCGGCGTTCTGCATGTACTTGGGAACGTAAAAGGCGGGTTGATTGCCCTGGGCTTCGGTTTTGATCCCGAGTACGGCGATCGTTTTTGTCTGCGACAGCAGCTCGCTTATTTGCCCGGAGTCGTTGATGAGATTGTCGCGCCAGTTGGAAGTCATGACGCCAGATTAACGTGAGCAATGGCATTTTCAGAAACCCGACCGTCAGGGAGGGTGCCACTGTATTCCATCAACGCATCCTTAGAGCACCCTCCCTTACGGTCGGGTTTCTGAAATTAAAAGTTCACACCTGCAGCTGCGAGAATAGCGAAGACGACTGCGAGGATTGCTTCGCCGGCAATCAGGCCGGACGCCAGCGGGATTCGATAATCCTTTTCGGTTTGCGGCGAGACGCGCGACCAAATTAGTTGCGCCACGCCGCCCATCACGAACGTGATGATCACGGCGGGCGTGATCAGCATGCCAATGCCCATCGCTGACGGCGACGGCACGAACTGTTCCCATCGCTCGGCCAGAAGAGTCAGGATGATGCCGACGGCTACTCCGATCGCCAATCCAACCAGGCATCCCGGAGGCAGCGCCTTCAAACCCTTCGTCAATAATTCTGCGAAACCGGCCCATTTCACGCTAATCGGAGCTGAAAGGCCTTGATCGCCGATACCGAACTTGTTGCGCAGAATCGGATAGATGATCGCCGTCGCGATCGATCCCACCGGGGCCGCAATCAATTGGGCGATGGTCAGACTACGCGGATTCGATTTCAGCAGTTGGCCCGCTTTGAAATCCTGCATCAACGCTTCCGACGTCACCGCGATGGTTCCGGTGAGTCCGCTCGACGACATATTCACCGGCACGTTGCCCGGCGAGATGAACGCGAAGATCGCCTGCATCATATTCGACATGGCGCTGATGGGACCCCAATTCGTTTCACCCAACACCCGCAGGCCCACCAGCATCAGCGGCAGAGACAGAACGATCGCGATGAACGACAGATAAACGGGAACGCCCATGCTGAAGTACTGAAGGACGCACAGAATGATCGTCATGACTATCGAACCGATGACCACGTACCGCATCGGAAAATCCGTCTGCTGCATCTTGCTGCCCCTGAGCCCGCGGAACGTCTTCACGATCAGATTCCATTTCAGCGCCAGCGACACCAGTCCGCCCGCAACCATTAGTCCGGTCGCCGGCCACATGACCCAACGCAGTGTCGAGGCAAAATCGAGCGCGGTAATCATCCCGTGTCTTATGAGAAACGGCGGCAGGATGACCCAACTGATCAAAGTCCCGATGCCCATGGCCAGACAGATGCGAAAGCCGACCAGCAATCCTGATCCAAATCCCAGCAGACTGACATTAAAGCCGACGCGCATCGCGTCCTGACCGGGGAAATACCAGTTCTCGCGCACCCACTTTAGAGTCGTGGCAGTCATGACGACCATCGATGCCAGCGTACCCACGGCGAGCGCTTTGACCGGCCCCGCCGACACTCCGCTGTCACGCCCTTCATGCAACACGCGGATGGTTTCGCCGGCGGCCAATCCATCGGCATAGGTCAGGTTCTCTTCGTCGATGTAATGGCGGCGCATCGGGACGGCCAAAAGAATTCCCAGCAGGCTCGCGCTGCAAAGCCAGGCAAAGATTTGCCACGTGCCCAGATGAATCGGCGGATTGAAGACGCCGCGCGTATTCAACATGTCGAACGCCGCGAGCAGCACCGCCATAAACGCGGTCTGCCCCGCGCTCGTGCCCATCGTCTGCACGATATTGTTTTCGCGCGCGTTCGTGCCACTGGCGCGCAGTATCAGAACCAGGACGATGAAGCCGAGGAAAGCTGAAACCACCGAAAGGTTCGGACCAAATCCGAGCTTCAGGACGCAATACGGATAGGCGCTGCCGATGATGAGCGCAACGATCAGGCCGATGATGATTGCTCGGGGTGTTAGTTCGGGGGTCGCTGATGTGGTTTGCTTATTTGCCATTCGTCGCTCCGGTCACGTCGATTTCGCGTCCGCCGCCGTTGGATTACTTCGCCGATAAAGACCGAGCTTTCCCCGCGGTCTTTGATGAGCTCTGCGTATTGTTTAGTCCTCAAGGGTGCTGACAGTCAACTTTGGAATGCGCCGAGCGGCGGCTCTATCTATCTTTCTCCTTCTCTCCTCCGAATAAGTTCACAAGCTCATCGCAAGAATTCTGCAACCAGCACTCGGAGCGATACCTTTAGTATCTGTTCATTCATTGATTCTCCTTGTGAGAACTGAGACTGAAGGGTGAGGCGCCAAGCTTTGGGGGAGGCTTGGCGCCTTTACTTTTATGGACTCCTTGCACTTTCCCGATTTCCGGCGATAATCGCCGTCTGCTTTCCAATTCTCGAAGAAAGCCTGACTGACTGTGCATACCGCGCCTTACGGTTCGTGGAAATCGCCGATAACTTCTGACCTGATCGTGAAAGGCACGATCGGATTGAGCCAGCCGCGCATTGCCGGCGATCACGTCTATTGGATTGAAATGCGCCCGTCTGAGCGCGGTCGCCAGGTGATTGTTCGGCGATCCGCCGACGGCGCGACCACCGATATCAATCCCCCGGAGTTCAACGCGCGCACGCGGGTTCATGAGTATGGCGGCGGCGATTACGTCGTGCATGAAGGCACAGTCTATTTTTCGAACTTTAGCGATCAGCAACTCTACCGGCTAAGAGCGGGTTCGACGCCAGAGCTGATTACGAATGAATGCGAGGACGATCGCCTGCGCTATGCCGAGGCTATCGTTGACCCCAAACGCGATCGGCTAATTACCGTGCGCGAAGATCATCGTCAGGAAAAGCGTGAAGCCCAAAATGCAATCGCCGCCGTTTTGCTCGACGGCAAATCAGAAGTTGTGCTCGTCTCGGGAAACGATTTTTATTCATCAGCGCGCCTTAGTCCCGATGGCTCGCGGTTGGCCTGGCTGACGTGGAACCATCCGAACATGCCCTGGGACGGTTGCGAATTGTGGACTGGTGACTTCGCTGATGACGGCTCAGTTATCAATCACAAGTTGATTGCCGGCGAACGGCGTGAATCGATTTTCCAACCTGAGTGGTCACCCGACGGCGTCCTCTATTTTGTTTCTGATCGCAGCGGCTGGTGGAACATTTATCGCGCAGTCGACGCCGGCAGCGAATGCTTGTGCGAGATGGAAGCCGAGTTCGGGGCACCGCAGTGGGGACTCGGCATGTCAACCTACGGGTTCGAGTCTCCAGAGAAAATAGTTTGCGCGTTTGTCGAGACAGGTCTATGGAAGTTGGGGACCATCGACACCCGCACGCGAACCTTTACGCGGATCGATACGCGCTTCACCGACATTTCTTACGTGCAGGTGTCTGCGAAGCGCGCGGTGTTTCGAGCCGGTTCTCCGCGCGAACCGTTGTCGATCATTGAGATGGATTTGGCGACGCATGAGACGACGGTGCTGCAGCGCAGTGCGAATTTGGAGATTGATTACGGCTACATCTCAGAGCCGGAGCCGATCGAATTTCCTACCGAAAATGGACTGACCGCGCACGGCTTCTATTACGCCGCGAAGAACCGGGACTTTACCGGCCCGGCCGATGACAAGCCCATGCTTTTGGTGAAGAGTCATGGCGGCCCGACGTCCGCCACCGTGGCCGATCTTTTTTTGACGATTCAATATTGGACCAGCCGCGGAATTGCCGTGTTGGACGTCAACTACGGCGGCAGCACCGGCTATGGGCGTGAGTATCGCGAGCGTTTGCGCGGCGCCTGGGGCATCGTGGACGTTGACGATTGCGTGAACGGCGCGAAGTTTCTCGCTGCCCGCGGCGACGTCGATGCCAACCGGACCGTGATTGACGGCGGCAGCGCCGGCGGTTACACGACCCTGTGCGCGGTGACTTTTCGCGATTACTTCAAAGCCGGCGCCAGCTATTACGGCGTGAGCGATCTCGAAGCGCTGGAACTCGACACTCACAAATTTGAAGCAAAATATTCGGACGGCTTGATTGGGCCATATCCTGAGCGCAAGGATTTATATTTCGCCCGCTCGCCAATTCATTTCACCGATCAATTGTCCTGTCCTTTGATCTTCTTTCAGGGTTTGGAAGACAAAGTCGTGCCGCCGAACCAGGCTGAGATGATGGTCGAGGCCTTGAGAGAGAAAGGTTTGCCCGTCGCCTACGTCGCCTTCGAAGGAGAGCAACACGGGTTCCGGCGCGCCGAAAACATCAAGCGATCGCTCGACGGTGAACTCTACTTCTATTCAAAGGTGTTTGGTTTTGAATTGGCGGAACCAGTCGAACCCGTCACGATCGAAAACCTGAAATGATTCCTCGCTCGCGCAGACCTTCAAGTTGAATGTCGAAACTCGACCGCCTGGTCTGGGCGGACGGCATGTCGTTTACTGCGTTCGGCGTGCGCGTGGGCGTGCGGGTGAACAACAAAGCAACTCTCAAAGCGTTGATGGCCCGACTGCCTCCCGGCGCCAAACCGTCGAAGGTGCGCTCGACGGATCATCTCTACTCCATGACCGGTTTCGCGAATGGATCCAACGGACGCGTCACGCGATTCAATTTAGGTTATTGGAATCTCCGTAGATTTGCGCGCACTCCCAGCTTCGACGATCTGATCGACCAATTCGAATCGCATGTGCAGTTGACCGTCGCCGAATACGCGCCGCGTCGCGTCTTCGTGCATGCCGGCGTCATCGAGTGGAAGGAAAAGGCGATTCTGATTCCCGGTTTAAGCTTCAGCGGAAAATCGACACTGGTGGCCGAACTGCTCCGCGCCGGCGCGACCTATTATTCCGATGAATACGCTGTGATTGACCGGAACGGTCGCGTGCACCCCTACGCACGGAAACTGAGAATGCGCTCGGCTGATGCGGTTCGGATAAAGCGCATGCGAGCCAAAGACTTCGGCGCGGACACCGGATCGAAATCTCTGCCCATTGGACTCGTCATCACGACCCGCTTCAAGGAAGGCGCGCGTTGGCGACCACGCGAATTGACGCGCGGCCAAGCCGTACTCGAGTTGTTGGCAAATACCGTCTCGGCCCGATCGCAACCGCAGATGGCCCTGAGTTTTCTGACAAAGGCAGTAGCGACCGCTACGTCGCTGAAGGGAACGCGCGGTGAAGCCCGCCAAATAGTTGAGTGGTTAGCGAAGGCGTAAGAAGAGATCCGCAGATTACGCAGATTTAAAATTTAATTCTCTCACCAGTGAGAGACTGTTTCGGGTCAGGCCTTGTCACTCTGCAATCGTGAAATCTGTATCTGCGGATGAATCCAATTACTGCTGCACCGGCTTATCGGCCACGGTCGCGGGTCCGCCGCCGTGATCGTCTCCGCGCACGACGCCCGTCTGATCGATAAAGAACGAACGCTTGCCGCCCTTGCCATATTCCTTCGGCGTGGCCGTGGCTTCAAACGCGGCCCCGGTCGCCGCCAAATCATACTTGTAGCCATATTTGTCCAACGCATCCGTTTGGAACAGCTTCGCTTCGACCAGTTGCTGCAGCGATCCGTAGCTGCCCTTTCCCGGTCCTTGCTTGTACTGGGTCTCGGCCGACGCGAGCCACTGCAATGAGCCGGCCGCGATCGCCTCGTTCATTTCCGGCGGCGGATTCTTGGTCGCCGATGAAATCGAAGCCACGGTCATCAGGATATAGTCCTTGGGCAGACGCAATTCATGCCGCAGTCCCATGCCGTCGTCGGACATCGCGTAAGTAATGGCCTGCGCGTTCGGGTTCAGGCCAAGTAGAAAATCACGCAGGCCCGCATCCATCGTCGCCGACGATTTGCGGATTTGATCCTGGTAGCCCTCCATCAGCGCCGGCGAAATATAAATCTGGCCCGACGTGCGCGATGACTGCCAACGTCGCGAATTGCGAAACACGGTATTCGAAGAAAGCGTGGTGTGATTGACGAAGGCGTCCACGACTTTGCGCACGCCCGACGTATCAGAGATGACCACGAAGTCTCCCACGAACGCGTACGCAAAGAAGCCGGCATAATTAACCATCTCAGCGTCGCCGTGCTTTTCGGTTTGCGCGAGCAGGTTCGCCTCACCGACGCCGAGGCCGGTCAATATTTTCGGCATCAATGGGCGCGCCGCATCGCGATCCTTGACTTCAATCAGGAGGATCGGCAGCGCCGGCTCTTTCTTCTTACCGTCTTTGTCGGCTTCGGAATTTGGCGTCGGCAACGACGGACCCATGACGTTCATGCCAGCCGCATTCAACGTCTTAAGTGAACCGGCAATGGCAATTTCGTGCCCGAAGGCCGGCAGCAGATCCTCTTTGATCTTCATTCCGGCGCTCTTTTCAAACGATGCGAACGGATCGAGCGACTCGTTTCTTGGACTGCCTGAAGCGACCAGCACTCCGTTCTCGTAGGTCTGCGAACGCGGCGACGCGTCCGCCTTGTGCCGCTTCTCGGCCTCGCGGCGCATCCCGTCAAGAGTCTGCGTTAGATCGATTGACGCGCTGACCAGGACATCAGTGTCGTCGGGCAGTACCGAAGCCGCTTCCGACGTGAAGGCCGGGCCACCGATGAGTTGCGGCACCATCGGAATCGGCGTCTTCTTCGCTTCCGGCTTGTCGATCATAATCGCGCGCAAGATGTACTCGTTGCCTTCCAGCGCCACCGCGACGCCGACAGCCTCAGGCCATTGCGGTTCGCCGTATCCGATTGAATCGAGTAACTGACCGATCTGGTTTGACGCGATCCGTTGAGCTTGTTGCTCCTTTGTCGGCGTCGGCGTTGGCGAAGCCGTGAACGTCGGGCTCCCCAGCACGGCCGTCTGTTTGTCCTCAATTCGAATCGGCTCGGGACTGGGATCGCCCACTTTTCGGGCCGCTTCTGCCGCCGTTTCATCCGGCAAATCGTCCACATCCTTCGACTTTACGCGCGCCGCTTCGTCGGCCGTAATGAAAGGCGTCGGGCTCGGCGATGCCTTGGTCTTGTCCTCAAGCGCGACGTTGAAGAAAAAGAAGATTGGTTCTGATGAGAACTGATCGCGGGCCATGCGAAAATTCTGATCATAGAAGAGCGGCCGGCTCTCCTTCGGCCGCAGTTTTGAGAATTTGAAGTCTTTCTCGGTGATACAAACCAGATTGCCCGCATGCGTGATCACAAACGGCAGCCGTTGGTCTGCTTGAGGCGACCCGGCAGATTCTTCAATCATCCTCGAGCCGGCGGCGCGCGACTCACGCAAAGGTTTTGGCGCCTCTGCGGGTGACGGTTGATTCCGCGGCGACGCCGGCGGAACTACACGGGAAGAGATCGCCGGTCCGTTAGCGGTTTCCTTTGAACCAGTCTTCGCGCCGGGCTGCGATTTCGCACCGTCATTAATTTGCGCATCGGGTTTCGGCGGAATGGTCGGCGACGGCGCTGGCGGTAAAACGGTCGGCAAGAACGTCTCCAGCTTCGGCGCAAACTTAGCCGCATCTTCATTGGTCTGAAACTCGATGGCGACAAATACCGTCGGGATGTCGGTCCGCACCGGCCAACTCGCGAACATCAATCGCGATTGCGCCAAAGCTTCGGAATTCTTTTTGAGAAAACTGATGATCGATCTGAATTGCGGTCCCGGATCGGACAGCTTCACGATTGGATCGACGATCTCGGCAGCGCCACCATTGCTCATCAACTGTCCGACGTTCCGGATCTCGCCATACATCTTATAAGCGTCGGTCGCCAGTAGTTCATCAAACGCCGGCGCTTGATTGACCGTGGCGGTTTGCGCGGGCGGAGGCTTGGGCGGGGCTTGCTGCTGCGCTGCCGCTGGTCCGGCAAAAATCGCAATTAACAGAACCCTCGAAATTAAACGGCAAAACATATTTGCTCGGCGGCGGTAGGTGAACATGACTCTTTACCTCCTGGGAAGGCAGCGACCTGGCGTTGAGCATACCAGAACGCCCTGATTTTGCTTGCACAAAATTCGGGCGCGCCGCTGCGTGACGCTTGTGTCAGAACCGGGAGCGGTAGCGACCGGCTCAATTGACCCGCCATGGTAGACCGTGATCCGGTCGCTACCGCTCGCGGTTCTGACACGCCAAAAACGGCGTCGCCGCGATGGTCTGCCACCGCCTCCAAATTCGCGGTCATACAATTTTCTGCACCGCGCGACTAATAGTCTGAATACGAACCCAACGCTTCAAGGGTTCAGCGTAAGGCCTCAACAAATTGTTATCCAAATAGTTCCCCGAAGCTTCCTCGGACATAGAAGGATGAACTATGCGAACGACCATCAAGCTATCTGTCATTGGCCTGCTCTTAATCATTTCCACTTTAATTTTCGCCAACCGGCTGCTTACGGGTTCTGACTCGAGCGCTCAAACCGGTTCATTGACGGCGCCGGCCGAGGTCGCGGCCTCGGACAATTCCTACGTTACCAAGGTAGGAATCAATTGGGACACGGTTCGCGGCGCGACGGTTTATCGCATCTTTCGCAATACGACGAACGACTCAACGACGGCGACCGCGCTCGGCACGACCGCTGAAGGAACTTTCTTCGATACGACCGCGACGGTGGGCCAAACCTTCTTCTATTGGGTGCGCGCCGAAAACGGCTCGCTGGTCAGTCCGATGAGTGCGCCCGATCAAGGCACCCGCGCGACCGGCAACATCAATGGCGCGGGCCCGCTCAATCCGCCGCCGCAGCCTGCCGGCAATCTGGTCACCGCGACGAAAGCTTACCTGGGTAAGACGCTCTTCTGGGACGAACAGTTATCTTCGACGGGAACCGTCGCGTGCGGCACGTGCCATTTCGCCGCGAGCGGCGGATCCGACTCGCGCGCGGTTGTCGGCAGCACGCGAGCCCGGAACCCCGGCGCCGACGGCGTCTTCAACACTGCCGATGATGTGTTCGCATCACCGGGCGTCATCAGTAACAACGCCGACGGCACCTACTCGTTCTCAGCCACCTACGGTTTCCACGAACAAGTGACCGGGCGCAAGTCGCGGTCCTACATCGACGCGGGCTTCTCGCCGAACGCGCTGTTTTGGGACGGGCGCGCGATCGGAACTTTTAGCGATCCAGTCGGCGGCGCCGTCGTGCTGCAGAATGGCGCCGCGCTCGAAAGTCAGGTGCTCGGCCCGCCGGTGAGCTCGACGGAAATGGCAAATGCGAACCGCACATGGGTCGATGTCGCGTCGCGAATCGCGAATTCTCGTCCGCTCGCATTGTCCCCGTCAGTTCCCACAGGCTTGCGTGATTGGATCAATGGTCGCAGTTACGCCGAACTATTTCAGGAAGCATTCGGAAGCTCTGACGTAACTCCGGTGCGCATCGCTGAAGCGATCGCAACTTTCGAACGCACGCTTTATTCAGATCGCACGCCGTTCGATCTGGCTACGCAGAACATCACGCCGCTCGGCGCTGCGGAACAACGCGGCCAGGGCATTTTCAATGGCCGCGGTTGTAATGTTTGTCACGCCGGTACGCTGTTCAGCGACAATCAATTTCACAACATCGGGGTGCGACCGCAAACCGAAGACACCGGGCGATTCCAGGTCACCGGCAACGCCAACAACATCGGCGAGTTCCGCACGCCGAGTCTGCGCAACGTCGGATTGCGTGGTCCATATTTTCATGACGGACGTTTTCAAACCCTCGAAGAGGTCGTGGCCTTTTATAATCGCGGCGGCGACTTTGACGCACCTAACATCAATCACAATTTGATTCGGCCGCTCGGCTTGAATGCGCAGCAGCAATCTGATCTGGTCGCATTCCTGCGGAATGCTTTGAGCGATCCGCGAGTGATTGCCGGCACCGCGCCGTTCGATCGCCCCACGCTTTATAGCGAGTCGAACCGCGTACCGACAATCAACGGCGCCGGCACGCAAGGTTCCGGTGGAAACATTCCGCAGCCAGTTGCGGTCGAACCGCCGCTGGTCGGCAACGCGAGCTTTACGGTGGGCGTTTCAAATGCGCTCGGTGGTGCGCAGGCCGTGCTGGTCATCGACAATAACGATCCGGGCGCTGGTCCAACCATTCCCGCCGCCGCATCGTTCGCGCGGCTCAGTCTCACCTTGTCCGGCAGCGGCGCAGGCCAGGGCTCGGGCTCTGCGAGTCTGCTGATTCCCGGCAATTCGTCCCTGGTAGGCCAATCATTCTTTGGTCGCTGGTATGTGAAAGACGCGGCGGCGGCCGGCGGCGTCTCCGCAAGTCCGGCATTCCGATTCACGGTGTTCGGCGATACCAGTTCCTTGACGACCAATGCGATCGACGACACAAACACGTTCGTGATTCAGAATTATCGTGACTTCCTGAACCGCGAACCTGATGCGGGCGGCCTGTCCTTCTGGTCCAGCCAAATCTCGCAGTGTGGAACGAATGCCGCGTGTGTGGAAGCGGCGCGTGTTAACACCTCAGGCGCTTTCTTCCTGTCGATTGAATTTCAGGACAGCGGGTACCTCGTGTACCGGTTCTATAAGTCTGCGTTTGGCAATCTGCCCAACGCACCGGTGCCGGTGCGCTTGAGCGACTTTCTGCCTGACGCACAGCAGATTGGACAAGGTGTGATCGTCGGACAGACGGGTTGGCAGACGGTTATGGAAACCAACAAGCAAGCCTACGCGAACACGTTCGTCCAGCGCACGCAATTCACCAACGCGTTTCCAACGTCGATGTCACCCGGTACTTTCGTCGACACGTTGTTCGCGAACGCCGGCGTGACCCCGGCAAGTGCGGATCGTTCAACCGCTGTTGCAGAATTCGGAACGGCGACTACGACATCCGACACAGCCGCTCGAGCACGCGCACTGCGACGGGTAGCTGAGAACTCAACCGTGGCCCAACAGGAATTCAACCGCGCGTTCGTGCTGATGCAGTACTTCGGCTACCTGCGCCGGAATCCTAACGACGCGCCCGAAGCGACGCTCGACTTTTCGGGTTACAACTTCTGGTTGAATAAGCTGAACCAATTCAACGGCAACTTCACCGCGGCTGAGATGGTGAAGGCGTTCCTGGCGTCGAATGAGTATCGGCGGCGTTTTGGGCCGTAAGATCAGAACCGCCTGCGGTAGCGGGCGGTTGATCTTTATTTCTAATGACCTCTTTTCCGAAACATGAACCGCCCGCTACCGCAGGCGGTTCTGACTCATTCACTTCCGTATCTGATCTCCATTCGCCTGATTCGCGTGCCGGCCAGGAACAACACCGCAGCCGTGACCAGCAACAAGCCCGGAATTGAAATCCACGCCGGCGTCGGTTCGGCGACCACCGCGAAAGGACCTTCGGAAATAGGAACTGGAACCAGCGAATTCAGATAATGAATGACGCTGATCTTCTTTAGCAGCGGTGGCAACAAAAAATTAATCCATTCCCAGCCATAGAGCACCAGCGCGGGAATGATCGGGTTGCGCACAAATAATCCGACTACCAGGAAGAATGCGCCATAGCCGATGCACGCCAGGATCGTGATCGTGACGTACCAGAAGAGTTGACTCAGTCCCGCGCCTTCAAAGAAAAAACGCATGCTGGATGAGTAGTAATGCGGGAGGAAGACCAGCAGCATGCAGACGACCGTGACCACCACAAAAAGAATTACGGAAGTAAGCAGGCCCGACAGGTACTTTCCGGTGACCAGCAGTTCGCGCCGCACTGAAGACAGAAAATAATAGTGCAGGCTGCGATCTACGATCTCGCCGCGAAACAGATTCATGAAAATCCAGGCGCAACCAAAGAACACAATGGTCCGCAGGATCACCGAGTTGTAAAAGATCGAATAAATCGTCGGCAGGCGGCTGGCGGCATCAACGCCCGGATTCGCCAACGCCACCAGCGCGAGCAACCCGATCGGCATCAATGCCAGCAAATAGACCAGCAGCGAACGCTTGCCGAAAAAGTTTTTCTTCAGATCGAAAGCGACAATCGCGCGCAACTGGCGCAGCCAAAGCGACAGATTCTGTTCCGGCAGCGTGGCGGTCGGCGTTTGAATTGTTTCGGCAGTTGAACTCATAAAACGAAATTTCTGCGTTTAGAGTCGGCACTTGTGCCGACAGCGCGGACAAGTCCGCGCTCTAAACGATCCGCTCCCCTATTGCGCTCCGATCAAATACTCATACACGGCGCTCAAATCATCATCGACCGGCACGATCGATTCGACTTCGATTTCACCTTGCGACACGACCCGGTTCAGTGAAAGGAAAAACTGATCCTGGTTTCGAATCTTCACAAAGAGTCCTTTGCGATCGTCATGAATGCGCGCTTCGACGACTTCGGTGTTTTGGAATATTTGCGATGCCAGCAGCGACGGATGATCGCAACGAATCAAGACCTGCACCGGATGTTCCTGGTCCATCTCTTCACGCACGCCCTGAATGCCGCCTTCGGCGACGACGTAGCCGTTGTTCAGCAACACCACGCGATCGGACATCATGTCGACTTCATGCAGGATGTGACTCGAGATGATCAGGTGCAGCCCATCGGTCGCCAGCTGCTTGAAGAGCGCAATCGTTTCGGCGCGCACCATCGGGTCAAGCCCGTTCAGCGGCTCATCCAGAATCAACACCGAAGGATCGTGCGCGATTGCTTGCGCCAGACGCACCCGCTGGCGCATGCCCTTGCTGTACGCGCCGATTTTTCGATCGGCTGCCGGTAAGAGATCGACGCGGGCCAGAGACTTCTCCGCGAGCTCGTGCGACTGCTTCGTGGTGAATCCTGAGATTTTCAGAAACGAAGTAATGAATTCACGTCCCGTCAGGCCGCCCGGGAACGAATCAAATTGCGAACAATAGCCCAGCTTCCGAAACAGCAC
>DATANL010000757.1:0-2000 GCA_036266295.1 Pyrinomonadaceae bacterium
AGCACTATCCTGATTCGCCGAACCAGCCGAGGTTTCCGTCGGTGGTCCTGAACCCGGGGCAGCGATACACCCAAACCACGATCTACAAATTCTCGGCAAAATAATTTTGGAGTGCGGTGCTTTGACGCCGCTTTATGACTGACGTCCACAAATTGCTGGCGCCTATTCGTAAGTTGCACGAGCGCATTCGCCAGACCGTGGTGCAGGCGTGTGAAGGCGCAAGCGTTGACGATCTGTCGCGCGTCGCAGCCGATGAAGCAGGCGACACGATCTTCGCCGTCGATCGGGTTAGCGAAGAGGTGCTGGTCACGTTTTGCGAGCGGGAAATGGCGCCGATGAATCCGTTGGTTCTCATTGCTGAAGGATTGGAAGGCGGTCAGCTTGTCCTGCCGCGCGGGGCCGCCGAATCAGACGCAGTGTGGCGAGTGATTGTCGATCCAATTGATGGCACGCGCGGCTTGATGTATCAGAAACGCAGCGCGTGGGTGCTGACCGGCGTGGCGCCAAATCGCGGACCGGGCACGAATCTTCAGGACATCGAGTTGGCGGTGCAGACTGAACTCCCTCTGGTGAAGCAACACTTGTCGGACACGCTCTGGGCCATTCGCGGCGAGGGCGCTCAAGCGGAACGCTTCAATCGGCTGACCAACGAAAGTGCTGCGTTAACCCTGCAACCGTCGAGAGCGCCGACCATCGAACAAGGCTACGCGATGATTGCGCGGTTTTTTCCGGGCGCGCGCGATGAGTTGGCGGCCATCGATGAGGAAGTCGTACAGGGAGCGCTGGGGCCGAGTATGGCTGGCAAGGCAAATTGTTTCGAGGATCAGTATGCCTCTTCCGCCGGCCAGCTTTATGAATTGATCGCCGGACATGATCGATTCGTTGCTGACCTGCGCGCGCTGCTGGGGCCGGTAATGTCGAAACGCGGCCTGCCGTTGCCAATCTGTTGTCATCCATACGATCTGTGCACCGAATTGATCGCGCGCGAGTTGGGTGTAATCGTCACCGATCGCCAGGGCGCAACGTTAAGCGCGCCGCTCGCAGTTGAACCTGATGTCGCGTGGCTCGGATATGCCAACGCTCACATTCGCGCGCAGATTGAACCGTTGCTGCAAGGCGCTTTGACGAAGCGAGGATTGTAGGATGTACCGGCTCACCCACGGCGCGACTCAGAAGCTTGCGGACATAGAAGCTTTTATCGAGACCTTGAATGCTTTGCCGCGGAACTCATCGCCGC
The DNA here is from genome assembly GCA_036266295.1 of Pyrinomonadaceae bacterium. Taxonomy (GTDB): domain Bacteria; phylum Acidobacteriota; class Blastocatellia; order Pyrinomonadales; family Pyrinomonadaceae; genus UBA11740. The sequence goes on from DATANL010000757.1 coordinate 1,238, forward strand.
TGTTGCGGACGTTTTTCGATCCCGCCCAAGAAATGTTTGTGACCCGCGCGCCCGGACGGCTCGACGTGATGGGCGGCATCGCAGATTATTCGGGTTCATTGATGCTCGAGTTGCCGATTGCCGAGGCGACGCTGGTGGCACTTCAGCGAAGTGATGATCTTTCCCTGCGAATCGCCAGCGTCACGTCAGACGCGGACAGTTCAATTCTCAGATTCGACTTGGGGCTCGCCGATTTTGAAGATGCCGGCAAAGTGATCAGTTATGAGCAGGCGCGTGAATTGTTTCAATCGAAGCCGGAGAATCATTGGGCCGCTTACGTCGCGGGCTGCTTTTTGGTGCTGATGCGCGAACGGCAAATCAAATTCACCCAAGGCGCGCGCATCTTGATTTCATCTTCAGTGCCGCTCGGGAAAGGCGTCAGTTCATCTGCGGCCCTGGAAGTCTCGACGATGCGAGCAGTCGCGGCCGCTTTCGATATCTCGCTTGAGTCACGCGAAGTCGCACTGCTGTCTCAGAAAGTTGAAAACCTGGTGGCCGGCGCGCCCTGTGGCGTGATGGATCAAATGAGCGTGATGTTTGGAGAGTCAAATCGCTTGCTCGCTTTATTGTGTCAGCCGGCCGAATTGCGCGGCACAATTCCAATTCCTGCGAATGCGGCATTCTGGGGAATCGACTCCGGAGTGCGGCACTCGATCGGCGGCACAGACTACGGTTCGGTGCGGGTGGGCACGTTCATGGGTTATCGCATCATCGCGGACGTGGC
>DATANL010000758.1:0-3591 GCA_036266295.1 Pyrinomonadaceae bacterium
GCGCCCAAGCCGTGAGTCCCGGTCGACACCTGCCGTGAAGTTAAGACTCTGATTCGGAATCGATTATTGATTCAATCGCGCTCGCCTCGGTATACGGATGGTAATCGTGAGGGTCCGACACCGTGAAGGTGGCGTCACTTGCTTTGCCTGTCGCTCGCTGTGGTGCATGAGTCGACTCATGCAGCATGAAGTAGCCCTCTTGACCCGCGGTGAATTTGGGCGCGCGGCTCCAGGCGACGTCCGTGCTGGCGGGGAACCGCACGACGACCCGGCGTTTTGCCGAGCTACCTTTGTGAACGTCGGCGACTTCGATGACGGCTTCGCGCCATTTCGGATCGTGTTCGCTGACCTGCGTGGTTGCCGGCGCGGTCGTGCCGCTCTTCTTCGTGGCGGGGCCGGACTTGGGCAGTCTGACTTCAACGACTTTGCCCGAGACTACCAGGTCGGCATCATTGAAATGTTTATGCGTCTCACGTTGACTGCGTTGCGTGCCGGCGCCGGCTTGACCCGAGGTCGTCGGGTCGGCTTCGACCTCTTCGTAGAGCGAGCGAACGGCAACGCTTTCGCCAAATAGCCAGCTAATCGAATGGAAGATCAAACGGTCGCCGACCTTCACTTGCCGCCGCTCACTGAACTCGACCGTGATGTCCTGGCCGGCGTACCCGGCGAGATTCTGTGGCGCCTCGAGGACTTCGTCCACGGTGACGATGCAAGTGCTGGCGCTGGCGGGCGCCGCTTTCATGGTAGTGGCTTTGAGTTTTTTGATCGTGCCTTTGAAGACAAACGTCGCGTCGGAAGACGTTTTCGTTTTTGATTTGGCGCGCATCACAGGGCTCAAGACAGAACGAATGATGAAAATAGCTTATCACCATTTTGGAAATTTGGAGGGACCGCCTGTCAGAACCGAGAGCGGTAGCGACCGGATCGGGAAGCCTCTTTCAAATAATCGCGTTCCCGATCCGGTCGCTACCGCTCTCGGTTCTGACACAGATTCCGAATCAACCGGTGAACTTAAAGAAGAACGGGTCGATCGATATTGCGACGGGCGTGATGTTGTCGACGTCGAGCAGCGTGTTCGTTTCCCAGTTGGCATTCCGCTGATAAACGACGCCCGAAGGGAAGTTCGCTTTCTTTGGACTGTTGTTCGCCGAAAAGACTCCATAAAAATCCTTGCCCACGGCTTGCAGGTGTTCATAGTCTCCCAGATACGGATCGAAATCTTTACGCGGCCGGTTCGCCGGCGCTTGTGAGAGCGTGATTGCCGTCCAGGTAGTGCCGTTGGTGGAACTCTCGAATCTTGTGACCCATTGTTGCGCTGCGCCGATGCCCATCAGACGCTGATACAAAAAGCCAATCTTCCCGGCGCTGTTAATCGCCAGAGCTGGATTCAGGGCATCGTCAAGACGTCGCAATTCAGGCGACCACGTCTTGCCACGATCGGTCGAGCGCAACAAGTGCAAGGCGTAGACGCCGTTGGGCTGATCGTCGTTGTAGGCAATGTAGATGATGTCGCTGTTCGTGGGATCGACGCAGAGGGCAACGTCGCCGCCAAGTCGTTGTTGACCTTTCTCGCCGTTGAAATTGAATTTGGCCCCGCGCACGACGCGCACTCCCGCCTTGTTGTCGATCGGATCGATCAAATCGGCGAACGGCTTGGTCGAGTTGCCGCCATGATCGTCCCGCACCACGACAATATCAGCCATGCCTTCGCCGGTCTGGCGATCGAAAGACTTCCACGAATGGAATATTGCGTACACGGTTCCATCAGCATGGACCGCCGGACGGACCGGTGGACCATCCTGTCCTGAGGTGGAGCGCGACTCAAGTCTGATCTTCTTGAACGTTGGCTTGCCGGCGCCGCCGTCCAACGTCTGATCGATGGTCGCAGTATTTCCGCTGGGCGCGTTGAAATCATTGTCGCCGACGTACACGAGGTCCTTGCCGCCGCGCGTGATTGCCTGGACGTATGGCTGATCGACGCCGGCGCCCTGACGGTCAACGAGCACACTCATCGTGGTCGAACTTTGAAAATCAGTCGTGCGCAGAATATTGATGCGAGTCTGTTCGCCGGAAAATGGAAAACGGATGATGCCCGCGTAGAGAATGTCGCTCGAACTGCCAAAGGCCACCGTGATGTCCGCCGTGGCCGAGCCATCCGCCACGGTGCTGGGAACGATCGAATTCAACGTCCAGGTGGCGCCGCCATCAGTCGAGATGTAGATGGGCGCGCGCGGTCCATGCGAAGGGTCAGGGGTGAACGCCGATGCGGCTATGTGCTGAGGATTCTTCGGATTGACGGCGATCGTGGGTTCGCTGTCCTGATGGGTCTCGCCGCTGAGCGACTTCGGAATCATGTTGACGAGCAAAACCGTCCCCGCCTTCTTCGTACTTTGCTTGGTCGCTTTGGCTTTGCTCGCGCGCGTCTTTTTCGCTGGCATGGTGTTCTCCTGAGAGGGCTTCAATCAACGTTATCGCTTGAACTATTCGTCTTCATTCGCGCTTTCGATGATGCGCCTGACACCACCGGGCTGCGTGTAAGGTTGAAAGTCAGACGGGTGAAGTGCGGTGAAATGAGAGGTGGTCGAGTCGCTGGCTTTGCCGGCTTTCTTCTTCGCAGCTCGTCGCCGGCCCTTTGACGCCGGCGCGTTGGGCGAAGTGTGTTTGCGTAGCATGAAGAAGCCCTGGTGGCCCGGTTCGAATTTCGGCGCCTTGTACCAGCGCACGTCGGTGCTCGCGGGGAATCGAACCACAGCGGTGCTGCTGCTGTGTTCGCCTTTATGCACGTCGTCAATTTCCAGGTGCGCCTCGCGCCAATGCGGCGTGTGTTCGCTGATTGGTCCCAACGGTTCGGGCGTACTGCTCGCAGATTCGGCATTGGTGGCCGCGCGCGTGGCGTTGGTCGCTTCCGGCGGAATTCTGATCATTGTGACTCGGCCAGAGACGACTACGTCGGCGTGGTTGAAGCGATGCTTGACGCGGCGATTCTGACGGTGCGCCACGGGATCGCCACCGCGACTCAGCAGCGCGGCGTGCGCTCGCGTATCTTTGACGCGCTCTTCCTTGACCGAAATGACCGCCACGCTCGCGCCGAAGATCCAGCCGTGCGCATGAAAGATCAGTTCGTCGCCGACCGCGACCTTGGTCCGTCCGCTAAGCCTTACCGTGACGCGACGTCCGCCCATCTTGGCGAGATTGGCCGGCGCTTCGAGCACCTGGTCCACCATGGCCACGACGGTGTTTTTGTCGACCGGGACATCCGTCATGGTTGCGGCTTTGACTTCCCGAATGGTTCCTTTGAATAAAAATGTAATGTCGGTTGACGAGTCGGAATTCGAAGGCATGAGCGTTCTCCCTTTCGAAAATTCTGGCAGCGTTCGCTGACGACAGCTAAACAATTATGCGAGGCGATCCACTGGCAACGATCTGTTGGACTAAAGAGGCCTGTGCGACAGCTTCGTGCAATCTCCAGTGGCTAACGAACTATCGAGTGCCGCAAAGTATCGCAAGTCCTGTGACCCGTCAAGTGTTTTGCAAGATCGCCAGCAACTGAAAGTAAGACGCAGGTTGTCAGGTCGGTAGGCCCGTCGTTGG
>DATANL010000759.1:0-2717 GCA_036266295.1 Pyrinomonadaceae bacterium
CGGGACGACGGCCAGAGCTGGATCAAACAAACGTCGCGAGTCAGCTTCCGGTGCTGGCGCGAATCCATAGAAACCGTGGTGGGTGTTGCGTAATGGTGGAGCCGAGGGGGATCGAACCCCTGACCTCATGACTGCCAGTCATGCGCTCTCCCAGCTGAGCTACGGCCCCAAAAATTTATTGGCCTGGAAATCGGCCAGTGACGTGCGAGCAATGATAGAGGAGAACTTGAGCGGATTCAAACGTTGCATCGGAAACCCGACCGTCAGGAAGGGTGCCTCGATAGCCTCGGGACAACTAGTTATTGCAGGCACCCTCCCTGACGGTCGGGTCTCTGAAAAACTTTCTGCCACAAAAAATAGATCTGCGACGTTCTGCTTCTGAGGATCACTAACCTGGCAGTTCCGCAGTCCGGGCCGATCACATTTCCACAACTTGGGAGGAGCTTATGAAATCACTCCGTTTTTTCCTGCTTGTCTTAACCATCGTCGCCTGCGCAGTCGCAACTACAGCTCAGGACAAATCTGATAAGAAGTCCGGCAGCTCGCTGCAATGCCGCGATTCAAACAACTATGATCGCGGTTATGGTCACTGCGAGATCAAAGAGCAGCCGGTGCCGGCCGGCGGCGTTATAACCGTCGACGGCCGACAGAACGGCGGCATTACGATCAGGGGTTGGGACCGCAATGACCTTTTGGTCCGCGCCAAAATTGAAACGCGCGCGCCGACTCAGGCCGAAGCTGACTCGCTGGCGCAACAAGTGCGCATTGAAACCGTCGGGCTAAATATTCATCCTGAAGGTCCGGAGACGCGCAATGATTATCAATGGTACGTGAGCTTCGAGATCTTCGTTCCCCGCCGCTCCGATCTATCGTTGACTGCCAACAACGGCGGTATTTCGATCAGCGAAGTGGCCGGCAAGATTAATTTCAAAACGATGAATGGCGGCGTGTCGCTGCGCAGAGTCGGTGGCGCGGTCGAAGGTAGCACGACTAACGGCGGCCTTCACATCGAGCTCAACGGCGCGAGTTGGCAGGGTGAAATGCTGAACGTAACCACGACCAACGGCGGCGTTAACCTTGTGATGCCGGACAATTATTCCGCGCACATCGAAACGCGTACGGTGAACGGCAACGTGGCTTCCGATTTTCCGCTCAACGTGCCGATGACCGAGCGCGGCCGGCTCCCGAAAGAGATCAATGTAGACCTCGGCGGCGGTGGACCAACTATTCGCGCCGTCACTACCAACGGCGGGGTGCATCTGGGTCGAGCTTCGGCGATGTAATTGTCCTTGGCTTACTCCATTCTCACTTTGGGGAAGGGGTGGGGATGAGGGCTTGAGAGATTGCTCATACTAAAGTGTCTGCGCGAGATGAATTCGCACGAGCGAACTCGTCTCGCGCTTCTGTTGGGTTGGATCGATCATCCGCTCAAGCCCTCACCCAACCCTCTCCCAGAGGGAGAGGGCGACAGAAAATCTTTTCATATTTAATGGCCCTGGCTTAATGAGCCCCGTTCATGCCGCCGCCAGCGAAGCTTCCCACGCCGCCCGCTCACATAACTCTCTCGCTGCTTCGGGCCAGGTCGGAAAATCGAATTCGAAGCCGGAGCGCAAGAGCTTCGCCGGCACGACGCGTCGGCTCTTCAGGATGAGTTCTGTCTCGCTGCCAAACAGACGCGCGCCGACTTCCAGAATCAATTCCGGAGCCGGTATGCCCAAAGGATGTCCCCAGGTCTCACGCAACACCGCCATGAACTGAGCGTTAGGCAGCGGATTCGGCGCAGCCAAATTCACCGGGCCTTCCAGATCTTCGTGTTCGATTAACCACAGGATGGCCCGCACGAAATCCTGCTCGTGTATCCACGACATGAATTGTTTGCCGTCACCCGCCTGACCGCCGAGGCCGAATTTCACCAATCGCAGCAGAATGTCGAACGGCGAACCGGCGTCCGGATGCATGACTATCGCCGTGCGCATGACCACGCGGCGGGTGTTGGGCGTCGGCGATTCCTTGAGCGCGCGCTCCCAGGCGGTGGCCACGTCGATGCTGAAGTGCCACGCGTCGGGCGCGTTCGTTTCGGCGCCGCCGATGATTCCCGTTTCTTCATCGTTCGGAGCGTCGTAACGATGCGCGTAGATCGTCGCAGTGCTCGCTTGCAGCCAAACCCGCGGTGGTGTCCACGCTTGCAAAATTGCCTGCCCGACAATTTTCGTCGAGGTCACTCGCGATTGAGTGATTAGTTTCCGATTCTCAGGCGTGTAGCGACAATTAACGCTCTGCCCGGCGAGATTGATGACAGCGTCGGCGCCGTCGAATTCGTCGGCCCACTTGCCCAACGTCTCGCCGTCCCACTTCACCACTCGCCAGGGAGCAGTCAAAGGATTGCGACTGAGCACCACGACCTCGTGTCCTTTTTTGTGCAGCGCGCGCGCCAGCGCCGTACCGATTTTTCCCGAACCACCTGGAATTATGATCTTCATGATTCACCTCACACTTCGAGGAACTTATGTTTGTATGCCGGGTCAGGCAGCATGCAACTCTCAGACTTTCCGAAGACGCGATAGCGATTGGTCGCAACCAGATCGTAGAGCCAGTTGCGAACTGCTCGCGGGATTACTCTTCCCACTCGCGCCACACTCCAAACGCCGCCCAGGACCTGGGCAAAAAGCAGAAACGCATCACTTTTTGCTAACACCATCTCGTTCGACTCGCCGTGA
>DATANL010000760.1:0-8240 GCA_036266295.1 Pyrinomonadaceae bacterium
AACGGGCAAGCCGCTCCGGAACTAAGACAACCATCGCGGCTTTGCCGCTCCCCAGTGCGGAAAGGCTCGCCTTTCCGTAACGGCTTCTTGAAATACATGCGAGGCTACGCCTCGCCAATCGGAGGCGCAGCCTCCGATAAAGAACTACGCGCCACGGAAAGGTGGAGCCTTTCCGCACTGCAGAGCGGCAAAGCCGCAGAGGATCGCGATGAAAGATGCAGTAATTGTTTCCGCCGTAAGAACCGCCGTCGGCAAGGCGCCGAAAGGAACTTTGCGATTCACGCGTCCGGATGATTTGGGCGCGGCGGTTATCAAAGAAGCCCTCGCGCGCGTGCCCGGCTTAGCAGCCAGCGAGATTGACGACGTCATCATGGGTTGTGCGATGCCCGAAGCGGAACAAGGAATGAATGTCGCACGCGCTGCCGCAATTCGCGCCGGGCTTCCGGTTGAAACCAGCGCGATGACCATCAATCGGTTCTGTTCTTCGGGTCTGCAAACAATCGCGATGGCCAGCGATCGCATTCGCACCAACGGCGCTCAGGTGATCGTCGCCGGTGGGCTGGAATCGATGTCGATGATTCCGATGGGTGGGCACATCATTCGTCCGAATCCGACCTTGATGGAAACCTACCCCGATTTTTATTTGAGCATGGGGCTGGCAACTGAGAATGTCGCAAAGAAGTATGAAGTCAGCCGCGAACAGCAGGACGAATTCGCTCTGCGTTCGCACCAGCGGGCGATCGCCGCGCTCGACGCCGACAAATTCAAGGACGAGACCGTCTCGCTGACAGTCAACGTCGAAGAGCTGAACGACAAAGGCAAGAAGCAACGAAGCGAACTCGTTTTCAATAAAGACGAAGGACCGCGCCGCGACAGTACGGCCGAAGCACTCGCAAAATTGAAGCCGGCGTTTCAGATGAACGGCACCATTACGGCCGGCAATTCTTCGCAGATGTCGGACGGCGCGGCCGCGGCCATCGTGATGTCGGAAGATAAGGCGAAGCAGTTGGGCGCCAAACCTCTGGCGCGTCTGGTCGCGTATGCGACCGCCGGCTGTCCGCCGGAAGAGATGGGCATCGGGCCCGTGTACGCAATTCCGAAAGCATTGAAGCTCGCCGGATTGACGCTGGACGATATCGCTGTGATCGAATTGAATGAAGCCTTCGCGGCGCAGTCACTGGCGGTGATCAAAATGCTCGAATTGAATCCCGACAAAGTTAATGTGAATGGTGGCGCGATCGCGCTCGGTCATCCGCTGGGATGCACCGGCGCCAAGCTTACTGCTTCGATCCTGCGCGAGCTCGAACGACGCAACGCGCGCTATGGCATGGTAACGATGTGCGTCGGCGGCGGCATGGGCGCCGCCGGAATTTTCGAAAGACTGTAATGTAGGGGCAGGGCTTGTCCCTGCCCGCTGCCGATTTTCAAAAGACGGGCAGGCACAAGGCCTGCCCCTACAGGAAAGGCAATTCTAATGGCGGCTGTCATGGACCAGAAAGAACTCATCAAAGGCGGAAGTTTCTTAATCGAGCAGCGCACGCCGGCAGAAGTTTTCACGCCGGAAGACTTCAACGAAGAGCACCGCATGATCGCTGATACCACGCGCCAGTTTATGGATGCGGAAGTTTTGCCGCGCATCGATGAACTCGAAGCGAAGGACTGGAAGCTCGCGCGTCAGCTGGTGAAGCAGGCTGCCGATCTCGGACTCATCGGCGCGGGAATTCCGGAAGAATACGGCGGCCTGGCGCTGGACCAGACGAGTAGCGCGCTGATTGCCGAAAACCTCGGGCGTTCGGCTTCGTTTGCGACGACCCTCGGCGCGCAGAGCGGTATCGGGTTGATGCCGATCGTTTATTTCGGCACCGAGGCAGCCAAACAGAAGTACCTGCCGAAGATTGCCGCGGGTGATTTGATCACTGCATATGCGTTGACCGAAGCGGGCTCCGGCTCAGACGCCATGGCCGCAAAGGCCACCGCCAAATTGAGCGACGACGGCAAGGAGTACGTGCTCAACGGCGAGAAGATGTTCATCACCAACGGCGGCTTCGCGGACATCTACGTCGTCTTTGCCAAAGTCGATGGCGACAAGTTCACCGCCTTCATCGTTGAGCGGCAGGACGGCTGTAAGCCGGGCGCGGAAGAACACAAGATGGGCATCAAAGGATCGAGCACGACGCCTTTGATTCTCGCGGACGCGCGGACACCGGTTGAGAACCTGCTCGGTGAAGTCGGTAAGGGTCACAAAATCGCCTTCAACATTCTCAACATCGGGCGTTTCAAACTCGGCGCGATGTGTCTCGGCGGAATGAAGCTCGCTATCACTGAATCGGTTCGTTATGCGAACGAGCGTCAGCAGTTCGGTAAATCAATCTCTTCGTTTGGCGCGATTAAATCCAAACTTGGCGAGATGGCGATTCGCACCTGGGTGGGCGAGGCCATGACCTATCGCACGCTGGGAATGATTGAAGAAGGACTGGCGGCGATTGCGGATTCGAAAGACATGGACGCGCGCTTGAAAGCGATCGAAGAGTACGCGGCCGAATGCTCGATCATCAAAGTCGCGCTGTCGGAATACTGCAACTTCATCACCGATGAGATGGTGCAGATCTTCGGCGGCTATGGTTACTCGGCTGATTATCCGGCGGAACGCGCTTACCGGGACACGCGCATCAATCGGATCTTCGAAGGGACGAATGAAATAAATCGCATGTTGATTCCGGGACGCTTGATGAAGGCCGCCATGACCGGGCGGCTCGCTCTGCTGCCCGCCGCACAGGGACTGATGGATGAGATTCTGAATCCGTCGATGCCTTCGTTTGATACCGATGAGAGTTTGCTCGCGGCCGAGCAAAAGCTGGCGACGAACGCAAAGAAAGTCGCGCTGATGACGCTCGGCACAGCTGCGCAGAAGTACATGATGGGACTCGCCGACCAGCAGGAAATTCTCATGGGCGTGGCGGACATAATTATGGATGCATACGCGATGGAATCGGCGATCCTGCGCACGCAGAAAGTGGCGGCCTCGCAGGGCGAGAAGGCGGCGGAGCGTTACGTCGATATGACGCGCGTGTTCTGCAACGACGCCGTCGAGCGCATCGAAGCGCACGCGAAGAACACCCTGGCCGCGATGGCTGACGGCGATGAACTGCGGACGCTGCTGGCGGCGTTGCGGCGATTTACGAAAATGACGCCGATTAATACCATCGCCGCGCGGCAACAAATCGCGAACGCGATGATCGAAGCGAACAAGTACGTCTATTAGAAGTCAGAACCGCCTGCGGTAGCGGGCGGTTGATCGTCACAATCGAGACGCGTGGCTTTAGAGTTCAACCGCCCGCTACCGCAGGCGGTTCTGACTTCTGTTTTTCTCATGCGCATCATTCCCATTTCCCTTCCCACGCCTTTCTACATCGGCGCCGTTAACGTCTATCTCATCAAAGAAGATCCGATCACCATTATCGACACCGGGCCGAAAACGCGCGACGCGGTTGACGCGCTGCGCGCGGGGCTGAGACAAAACGGCCTGACCACGGGCGATATTCGCCGCATTGTGCTGACGCACGCGCATGAGGACCATTGCGGGCTGGCCCGCTCGCTGCGCGATGAATCAAACAACGCCGAAGTGTTCGTTCATGGTTGGGAAACCGGTCATCGCGCGGCGCGTCTGGAGCACGAAGAGAACCTGAGGCTGTTGCAGCGCGCCGGTGTGCCCGATGATGAGATCGCCTCGATGCGGAAACTCTACGATCAAGTGCGGCAGTACGCGGATTCGCTGGACGATGATCATTGTCGCGAACTGAACGACGGCGATGAACTGGACTTCGACGCCGGATCGCTGCGCGTCGTGCATACGCCCGGACACACGCCTGGTTCGTGCTCATTCCTGCGCGAAGCTGACCGAACGATCATCGCCGGCGACTGCGTGCTCAAACGCATTACTCCGAATCCGGTTATCTCGCCCGACCCGATCGACCCGTCGCGCCGTTTTCGATCGTTGGCGGAATATCTCGTCAGCCTCGCGCGGGTGCGCAGCTTGGCCCCGACCTTGGTGTTCGGCGGACATGGCGAGCCGGTCCACGATTTCGAAGAACTATTCAACCGGTATTTGAAGCTGATTAACGAGCGGCAAGCCAGGATCATTTCGCTCGTTCCCAGGAACGGCGGGACGGCATGGGAAGTCTCGCGCGCGATGTTCCCCAACACCGACGACGTGCATCGGTTCCTCGCGGTATCTGAGTCGGTCGCGCATCTCGATTACGCGCAGTCCGAAGGAAAGATCGCGGTGGAAATCGCTGACGGCCGCGAAGTTTATCGAAGGCTCTAGGAGCGCAGGCATCCTTGCCTGCGGTGCTCCGACATCCTGTCGGCAGTTTTTTTGTTCGCGCCCGCAAGATGCGGGCGAACCGCCGACAGGGATGTCGGCGCTCCAACTTCAAAATATTTGGAACTCACCTCAATCCGGCGCGTGAAACCGATCAAAATCTTTCCGGAGGATTTAAATAGACATGTCTCGTAAGAAACTCGTGTTGTTGATAGCGCTAACTGTTGCCGCCAGCGCTATTGCCGGCGGAATTGTGTACGCGCAGGAAACTTCGTCTGCCAAAAGCGACAAGTTGAACGCGTTGCTGACCGAACTTGCGCAGGAACCGCAGGAACCCGGCGCGCGAAACTTTTCTTTCTTTCTCGACGGCGGCGCCTTTCTGGGCGTCGGCACTGAGGACATCACTAAAGAGAACATGGCCCGCTATGGCTTGCGCGAAGTGCGCGGCGTCGGCGTGACCGAGGTTTCCAAGGACAGTCCCGCAGAGAAAGCCGGCCTGCGCAAGGACGACGTGATCGTTCGCTTCGACGGCGAATCGGTGACCAGTGTACGCAAGCTGACCCGGCTGATTAACGAATCGTCGGCCGATCAAAATGTGCGCATCACGGTCATGCGTGGCGGCGCCGAACAAGAGTTGACTGCGACGTTGGGCAAACAGAAACTTGAAAATGTGTTTCGCACGAATACGCCGAACATTTGGCGTCGTGGTGACAACGATGATTCCGTCCGCGTCTTTCCGAACGGTAACTGGCCACCGTCGCTCGGGGGCGGCGATAGTCCCTTCCTCTGGACTCTCGGAGCCAACCGACGCATCGGCGTGAGCACGCAAAGCCTGAGCAAGCAACTCGCTGATTACTTCGGCGTCAAAGACGGCGGCGCGTTGATAACTGCGGTCACCGACAACAGTCCCGCGTCAAAAGCCGGCCTGAAAGCCGGCGACGTGATCGTTGCCATCGACGGCGAAAAGGTCGCGGCGCCGAGCGATATCACCAAGGGCCTTAGAAAGAAAGAAACAGGTGATGTCACCCTGACGATCATGCGCGATCACAATCAGCGCACCGTCACGGTGACGCCGGAGAAGAATCCGAACGCGGGTCTGGTGCGTCCCAACGGCACACTCGGCACCCGTCGCGTGCAGATTCCGTCGATCGCTGTGCCGACGATCCCGGAGATCGATATCCGGGTTCCGCAAATCGTCGTTCCGGCCACTCCGCCAATCGACGTCACCGTCCCGGCGCCTCCGCGCCGCGCAACGCGAACGCGCACGGTAATTATCTGAGTCTCATTCTGGTTTCGTTTTAGACGCCTCAAACATTCGCAAAAAGCGTTTCGGGCAGCCGGTCACTCGGCTGCCCTTTCTGTATTCGCGGACTCGGTGCGATAATCCCGCGTCGTCACAGTCCGGCCAACACATCTCAAAAGGACGTCTAATTTTGAACGCCAAGAAGTCATCTGCTGAGGCCTCGCCTTCTCGTCTGGTGATTCATGATCTGGCCCAACGAAACGGCCATGCAGAATTCTCACAAGATATTAGGGCCGGCCTGACATCAAATCCCAGACATCTGTTTCCGAAATACCTCTACGACGAACTTGGCTCGAGATTGTTTGAGGCCATTTGTGAGGTCGACGAATATTATCCGACCCGCGCGGAAGACGAGATTCTAAAAACGCATGCCGAGGAGATCGCCGGCTGCCTGCCAGCTTCCGATACTCTGATCGAGCTCGGCAGCGGCAGCGCGGAAAAGACTCGCCGGCTGATCGAAGCGTTTACCCGGCAACGACAGGAATTGCTTTTTATCCCGGTCGACATCTCGCCGACGGCCCTGGCCGCGAGTGCGCAGGCGCTGCTCGGTTCGTATCCAAATCTGCGCATCGAGGCGTACGCCGCCGATTACTACCAGGCCCTCGAGGCGCTGCCGGACTTCGGTCCGAATCCGGTGTTGGTGCTGTTCCTTGGATCGAACATCGGCAATTTTGAACCTCTCGAGGCGCGGCGGTTCCTGCGCGCAATTCATCGCGTCTTGCGGCCGCACGACGTGCTGTTGCTGGGCGCGGACCTGAAAAAAGATCGGCAGACACTCGAAGCCGCTTACAACGACGCGCTCGGGGTTACCCGGGCATTCATCGTCAACGAACTCGCGCGAATCAATCGCGAGCTGGATGCGAATTTCGATCTGTGGGCTTTTGGTTTGCGCTCGTCTTATAACGAAGCGATGGGTCGCGTCGAGGTATCGCTCGAAAGTCTGCGCGCGCAATCGGTAACCATTCGCGCATTGAACCTGACGATAGACCTCGCCGCCGGCGAGAAGATTCACGTCGAAAACGCTTACAAATACGATCTCGCTGATTTGCGGACTCTCGGCGACGAAACCGGTTTCGCGCTCGAACGCACATGGCTCGACAGCGCAGAGCGCTTCAGCAGCAACCTATTCCGTGTCACCGAGGGCTGATAGGAGTTGGCGATTAAAGTTAACGCGCGGCGTTCGCCGCCCCGCCTGGTTCCGCCTCGGATTGCCGCTCGGGTAATTCCAGTCGCACGCGCAGTAAACGGCGGCGCTCGACTTTCTCAACGGTGAACTTCAAACCTTCGTGCTCGATCACTTCACCGGCTTGCAGCACGTGACCCGCGACGCTCATGAGGAAGCCCCCGATGGTTGTGTAGGCCTCGGATTCCGGCAGCGAAGTTTTTAACCTTCGGTTCAAATCCCGCACGGCCAGCGCGCCGTCCAAACCGTAGACGCGGTCGTTGATTGGCGCAATCTGTTCGTTAACTTCTTCGTCGTGTTCGTCAGAAATGTCGCCGACGATCTCTTCCAGCAAATCTTCCAGCGTGATGATGCCTTCGACACCGCCGTGCTCATCGACCACGAAGCCAAAATGCGACTTGGCTTCCTGCATCTGGCGGAGCACGTCCTCCAGACGCGCGGTGTCGACGACATACATGGGCGGCTGCAGCACGTATTCGAGTTTGAAATCGTGCGGCCGCAGCAGGAAAGGAATCAGGTCCTTGCTATGAATAAATCCGATAACGCTGTCCAGAGACTCGCGATAGACCGGCATGCGTGAATATCGATGTTGCTGAAATGCCTTGTTGATATCTTCGAGCGTGCACTCAACCGACAACGCGGCGATCGCCGGACGCGGAACCATGGCTTCGCGCACCAGCGTATCTGAAAATTCAAACACGCGATGAATCAAGCGGCGCTCCTCTGCCCTGAGGTGACCGCTATCTTTCGAAATATCCACCAACTGCCGCAGCTCTGCCTCGCTGTAGACCGCGGTATGATTCAGCGACGCTTTCAAGCCGAAGAGCCGCCCCAGAGCCTGGCCGGTGCGATTAAAGATGAAGATGAATGGCCGAAAGACCTTGGCAAATATCTCGAGCGGACGCGCCACTAACATTGCCAACGCTTCCGCCCGTTCGAGCGCAAACATCTTCGGCATCAACTCGCCGAGGACGATGTGCAGGAACGTGATCGCGGCAAAGGCAATCACAATCGCCAGCACATGCGCAACATAGGCAGCCTTTCCGGAAGGCGCGATGGCCGCAGCCACGGGTTCCAACAGCGCGGCCACGGTTGGCTCGCCAATCCAGCCTAAGGCCAGCGAAGCAATGGTGATTCCCAGTTGCGTCGCGGAAATAAAGAACGTCGGATCGTTGATTAGTCGCAGCGCACACTGCGCGCGTGCGCTGCCGGCGGCGGCCCGCGTCTCCAGACGCGTGCGGCGCACCGAGACCAAAGCGAACTCAGCGCCGACGAAGAACCCGTTAGCGCCGACAAAAAACAGTACGGCAAGCAGTTTGGTTAGGACCGTGACCAGGCTGAAGGAGTGTTCGGCGCCGTCAAACAGTATCGCCAAAGAGTAACTCGCAGGATCGTCCATTTCGCATCAATGAGGGGAATGGGTATCTTACCAC
>DATANL010000761.1:0-3937 GCA_036266295.1 Pyrinomonadaceae bacterium
TAACCGGACCGCTGGTCACATTGCGCAATTCAAACCAGCGAATCCCGGCCACGCCTCCCGAACTGACGCTGTAGTTGCCAACCACCGCCTCGTGATCGCCGAAGTTGCGATAAGCCAGACGGAACATCAGGCGGTCACCAATACCATCAACCCTGTTCGTGGTGTTGAGTTGAGGCACACAACTGCGTGTCGTCGGACACAACAGCGAAAAACCTGCCGCCGCCGGACTCGCAAACAGAGTGAAACTCGAGTTAGCGGGCGTCACAAAGTCGACGTGGAAATGAAACACTCGATAAGCACCGGTGCTGGGAAACTCAACAAACGTCGCCGGTGCGCCCACCGGCGGTGGAATTATCCCGTCGAGATCGCTTGGCAGATATACATCTTCGTTCGAGCCACCAGTAACCCCCGTGGTGATGAAAGTGGCCGGCAAACCCAGCAACATGTTCGCGCGATTAAACGCGAATGGTTGCGGGCCCAGAAACGAGGTGCCCGACGAATTGAAGACGTTCATGCTCATGTAGTAAGCATCCGGCCAAACACTCAGGTGTGGATAATCGAAGAAGTTCGAACCCAGGTGAAAAGCGTAACGGTTGTAGCTGCCGGTGGCATCGCTGGTCGTTGAGACCGCAATACACTCGTCAGTCGGCACGCTGGCGCCGGCGAACTGACTGATGACCCAGCGATTGTCGATTTGATCGTACATGGCAACTGGATCGCCATTCCCTGAAGTTTCACACACCCCGCCGAAACCGCTCCACAGAGTAGAAATGCCAGATGGTCCAAGCTGAGATGCGCCAGTCGCCTTGTTGAAGACCTGATAACCTTCATTGACGATCTGCACATACTGCGTGGCGCCCACTTCACCGTTCGTGTCGGGCGGCGCACAGTTGCATCCGACTCCCGGGAACGGAATGCCATCAAAGTTGAGCCCCGTTGCCGGCATGTTCACTTGCGGCATAAAGCTGCCTTGTTGCACGGCCTCGTCAGTCTTGTCCTTATGTTTCAGGCTGGCCGGAACTCTCGGGTTGTCGGGTCCTTCCTTCTCCGCCTTCTTAGCAACCTGTTTCTGCTTCATATCGCGAAGCGGTGGCGAAGTATCGTTTTGCATCGATTGTCCAACCGTGACCTCATTGCTTTGTCCCTGAACTGTGTAATTAAAGACAGCCTTCGGGTCTACTTTCGGGCGGCGAGCCGCCTCGATGACGCTTGGCATAACTACTATCGCAGTAAGTAAAAGCGATGCTACCAGTGCCACGATCAATCCCGCGTATTTCTTCATTTGTTTGCCTCCCAGGTCAGTTGCGAATGTTGACTAACGGTCGGAGCAAGTCTCTCGGTGATGAGGGGGGGGACTAACGTTGAGCTGGGATGATAATCCGAGTCGCTCGTAGACGCAAGAAACTTTTAACGTGAGGGATACTTGAGTCAGAAATTGCATGGTTTTGTCGCCGGCGCGCGGTCACGCAAAAAAACACCCGCAGGCTCAAGATGAGCTTGCGGGTGTCGTTGGAAAGAAAGCGCGGAATTTGCTGGGGTGTTCAGGCTAATAGCTCAATACGCAACCGCCGCCCAGGGCATTCCGCCAATTTTGCTGAATCAAATAGTCCCTGCTTCCGAGCCGCATATTCGCCTGCGCACCGTTCGCCACTGTATACGTCGTGCCGAAGGTCCAGGCGCACAAGTCGCCATTCTCTTGATAGCGTCCTTGATACCAGGCGTTGATGTTCGGATCGGTCGCGGCTTCCTCTAATTCGTGGGCAATGATCGAAGCCATGGCATCCGCACCGGCGTTCCCATTGGGCCCAGTCGTCTGCGCTGCACATGCTGACGGACATCGATCCGCATTGCCGATGAATGAGTACTTGATGTTGCTGCCGGCAATCGTTCCGTACGTATGCCAGCCGCAGTACTGTGTGCAAAATCCGGAAGACTCATTGACGTCGGCCGAAGTCAGCACGAAGTAAACGGCCGCGGTATTGTTGGGCAAGGCACCGCTCGTGATGGCGTCGCTGACGACCGCTTGCACACCGGAGTCGCTGAGTGTGGTTCCATGTGTGTAACCAACCGTGGTGCTGCCGCCGTAGGTCACGGCATTCACTATGTGAGCATTCGAGGCATTGTAGTACGTCGTGTTGATGTTGAAATAAGGCGAGCCTCCGATGTTCTGAATGAAGTCGGTAAGAATCGTGGTGGCGTTATTGCCGCTCCAGTTACCGTACCAAATGTAATAGGCAGTCAGCGGCGGTGCACCGACGACACCCAACAGCGGCCCACCATGATAGGTAATCCCGTTGTTGCCGGGTTTTGCGTTACCGGTCCTCGCCGGTCCGTTTGGCTGCTCGCCGTTATTGTTTCGTGAGCGAGCAATGACCTTTGGTGAATCGGCCAGTTCCTGAGACTGGCCCTGGGAAAAAGCAATGCTGAAAACGGACGTTAGCGCAAGCGCGATTAGTCCAATAGAAATAGCGATAAACCTTTTCATTCTTTGAATTCCTCCCTGAAGATACTTAGAACGTTCTGGTTTGCATCGGGCGCAAGGTTCGTCACTATAGCACTCAAAGCCCTCTTCGGTGAAGAGTTTTTTACACCAACATTTGTTGTAAATCAGTCACGAGGCTGGCGCCAACGGCGAATCATTTGAGGCAGGAGAAGCGCAGCCCGGAGGAGCGAGCCAGAGGTGAAATTGCGGGCAATACCGCGAAAAAGCTGGCCAGCCTCGGCGTCATAATTGAACCACCAGAGGTCTGGAATGAAAGGCAAACGGTTGACGTGAACGTGTTGCGGCCGGACAAGTTCCATCAGGCCGGCCTGTCCGTGCGTGCGGCCGAGACCACTTTGCTTCACTCCGCCCCAGGGGGTCTGCGCGATCGCGTGCGTGTACAGGACTTCATTGATCGTCACTGTGCCGGCATCGATCTGACGCGCGAGTTGTTGACCGCGAGCGATGTTGTTGGTCCAGACGCTGGCCGTCAGGCCGAAATCGCTGTCGTTCGCCAGGCGAATCGCCTCGTCGTCAGTTCTAAAGGTCATGATTGGCAGCACGGGGCCGAACGTCTCCTCGCGCATGACATCCATCTCGTGCGTGACGTTCGTCAAAACCGTCGGTGGATAAAACGGTCCAGCCACGTCGCGCAAGCGTTCGCCACCGGTCAACGCGATCGCGCCCAGATTACGAGCCTGGCTGACGTGACGTTCGACGATGCTCAACTGTCGTTCACTGGACATAGGGCCAACGTCGTAAATGGCATCCGTGCCGTTTGCCAGGCGCAGCTGTTTCGTTTCTTTCACTACTTCAGCAGTGAACTGTTCGGCGATGCTTTCATGAACGTAACAACGTTCGACTGACGAACACGACTGGCCGCAGTTGGCAAACGCACCCCACACCACTCCGCGGGCCGCGTTCGCAACGTTCGCGTCATCGAGGACAATCATCGGATCTTTGCCGCCTAGTTCGAGCACCACTGGAATGAGATATTTCGCTGCCGCTTCGGCTACTCGTCGACCGGTGGCCACACTCCCGGTAAACATGATCTTGTCGACGCCGGAAGCGACCAGCGCCGCACCGGTGGAACCGTCGCCCGTCACTACCTGAAAGACATTCTCCGGCAAACCCGCGTGCGAAAGCACCTCGTGGATTTTCAGCGCGGTCAGCGGAGTTAATTCACTCGGCTTCAGCACCACCGAGTTTCCGGCCATCAAGGCCATCACTACTTCATCGAGGGGCGTAGCCCAGGGAAAATTCCACGGCGAGATGATGCCCACGACGCCGAGCGACTTGTAGATTTCATAAGACGAACGGCCCATCGTCCAATACAACCCGACGCTGATTCGCCGCGGCCGCAATAACGTCGCGCTCTTGCGGGCGAAGTACTGCATGAGATCGAGTGACGGCGCGAGTTCCATCGCAGTTGCTTCGGCGGCGGGCTTGCCCGTC
>DATANL010000762.1:0-3204 GCA_036266295.1 Pyrinomonadaceae bacterium
AGAAGTATTACCTTGATTCCTTAAACCGCACGGCAGAGGTGATCGCATTTTCAGTCAGCGACACCGGCATCGGCATTCCCGAAGACAAGCAGCGCATCATCTTTGAGGCCTTCCAGCAGGCGGACGGCACCACCAGCCGGAAATACGGCGGCACGGGATTGGGCCTTTCAATCAGTCGCGAGATTGCGCGTTTGCTCGGCGGCGAGATTCGCGTGAACAGCGTGCCGGGCGAAGGCAGCACGTTCACACTTTACCTGCCGCGCACCTACATGCCGTCCCGCAGCATGCCCAGTCAGACAGCCAAGGCCCCGAAAGCGCTTTCGGAAATTCAGGCGGCCTGGACGCCGGCTGAGAGCGTCAACACAGAATTGCTGGGCTCGAACGGCAGCGAAGCGGCCGTCATCGTCGATGACCGGAATGAAATTGAAGAGGGAGACCGCTGCGTCCTGATCGTCGAAGACGATGTGCCGTTTGCGAAGATCCTCCTCGCACAGGCCCGCGAAAAGGGATTCAAAGGCCTGGTGGCCACCACCGGACAAATGGCTTTGGCCCTGGCGTACAAATTCGATCCGGTCGCGATCACTCTCGACATTCGTCTGCCGGATCGAGATGGCTGGACGATCCTCGATCGGCTGAAACACGATCCGAAAACGAGGCACATTCCCGTCCATATCATCACGGTCGAAGAACAGCGCCGCCGCGCGCTGCGTCACGGCGCGTTCCGTCATTGGCAGAAGCCGCTGACAAGTGAAGATCTGTCGACGGCTTTCGATCAGATTGACCAATTCACCGAGCGCGGTCCGCGCAAACTGCTGCTCGTCGAAGACGACGAAGTCCAACGCATGAGCGTGGTCGAACTCATCGGCAACGGCGATGTTTACACGACCGCCGTCGAAACCGGTCAGGAAGCCCTGACCAAGCTGGCCCACGAAGCGTTTGACTGCATGGTGCTCGATCTCAAGCTGCCCGACATGACGGGATTTGAATTGATCGACAAATTGCAGAAAGACCTTGGCCGTCGCGACCTCCCGATCATTGTCTACACCGGCAAAGAGTTGACGCGTAAGGAAGAGACCCAACTCAAACGCGTCGCGGCGTCAATCATTATCAAGCAGGCCGACTCGCCGGAACGTCTGCTCGCGGAAACGGCGCTGTTCCTGCATCGCGTGGAAGCCAACCTGCCGGAACCAAAGCGGAAGATGCTCGAGCAGGTGAAGCGCAAAGACCCGGTATTATCCGGTCGCAAGGTCCTGATCGTCGACGATGATGTGCGCAACATCTTTGCCCTCACCAGCACGCTCGAAAGCTACAGCATGAACGTGCTGCACGCCGAGAACGGCCAGGAAGGCATCAAGATTTTGCAGGCCACTGACGGCATCGAGGCAGTGCTGATGGACATTATGATGCCCGAGATGGACGGCTATGAAGCGATCACTGCGATTCGCCAGATGGCGCGCTTCAGGCAACTGCCGATCATCGCGTTGACGGCGAAGGCGATGAAGGCTGATCGCGATCATTGCCTCGAAGTGGGCGCGTCAGACTACATTTCGAAACCCCTCGATATCGATCAGTTGCTTTCGCTGTTGAGAGTTTGGCTCTCCCGTCAGGACGAGGGAAATGAGTAACACACAAAGCGAAGAACGAATCAACATTCTCATGGTCGACGACAGTCCGACGAACCTGTTGGCGCTGGAGTCGATCCTGCGCGGGCCCGATCGCAACTTGATTCCAATCTCGTCGGGCAAGGACGCTTTGCGTTACTTACTCGACAACGAAGCCGCGGTGGTTTTGTTGGACGTTTACATGCCGGGCATCGACGGCTTTGAGACGGCCCAACTGATTCGCGGACGCGAGAAGTCCCGCGAAACGCCGATCATTTTCCTCACCGCTAACAGCACGGGTGTGCGTCATCTGACCCGCGGCTATTCCCTCGGCGCGGTCGATTACATCGTCAAACCTGTCGAGCCAGACATTCTGCGTTCGAAGGTCAATGTCTTCGTCGATCTCTTCAGGAAGAACCGCGAGATTCGCCGGCAGGCGCAGTTGTTGCAGAATCAGAACGTTGAAATTGAAAGCACCAATCTGCACCGTTTGAAAATGATGATCGAGTTGGGCCACGAGTTGGTTGCTGAACACGATCCGCAACAGGTGCTGGCGAAGTTTTGTCTTTCCAGCCGCCGGCTGGTCCAGGCGGAGACTGCCGCCGTTGGCCTGATCGATCACAGCAAGAAAGTGTTCGCGTATTTTTCCAGCAATGCCAACGAAGAAACGGCCATCTGCCAAATACCGCCGTCGGTGCAACAGGCGCTCGACTCGGTCGTAGTCGAGCAGCGTCCGATTCGTCTGAGTGAAGGCGATTTCTGCGGCGTGGGCGAGGCCGCTTTGGAAATGAATTCATCTTTCCTGGGCGCGCCAATCCTTTCGGCCTCGGGAGTCTCCGGTTGGTTTTGCCTGCTGAATAAGATTGACGGCGAAGATTTTACCGAAGCTGATGAACGTCTGGCCGCGACGCTTGCGACCCAGGTTGGCGTCGCTTACGAGAACGCGCGGCTCTATACCGAAGCTCAAATGCACGCGACCGAACTCGGTCTGGAAATGGCCGTGCGCAAACAGGCTGAGGAGGAACGCGCCGCGATGCTCGTGCGCGAACAAGCGGCGCGGGCCGAAGCAGAACTCGCCAATCGCACCAAAGATGAATTTCTCGCGACGCTCTCGCATGAACTGCGCACGCCCCTGACGGCGATTCTCGGTTGGAGTCACATCGTCCGACAGAACCAACTGGACGAAACCCAACTGGCGCGCGCCCTGGAAACGATCGAGCGGAACGCCCACGCGCAGTCACGTCTGATCGACGACTTGCTCGACGTGTCGCGAATCATCAGCGGCAAACTTCAGATCGATCTGCGTGTGGTTGACCTGTCTACCGTGATCGATGCCGCAGTCGAGGCAGTGCGGCCGGCGTTTGAGACAAAACAAATCAACTTCCAGATCGATCTCGGTTCCCTTGCCTTTCCGGTGATGGGCGATCCAAATCGTTTGCAGCAAATCTTCTGGAATCTTTTCAGCAACGCCGTCAAATTCACCCCCAAGCGTGGCGACGTCAGGGTGAAGATTGAACCTCAGAATGCGCACTTCTGCGTCTCGGTGACAGACACCGGCATCGGTATTCCACCAGAATTTGTGCCCTACATTTTTGATCGTTTC
>DATANL010000763.1:0-2444 GCA_036266295.1 Pyrinomonadaceae bacterium
CCCGCGCGTTTCGACGATCCGGCGCGCTTTTCTTTTGCGCACGGCGGTAAGGACGGCCATCCCTTCCCCGTGCCTTTGAAGACCTACGATGAGTCTCTGAACTTCCTCCGGACGGCGCTCGATCGGGCGAAACCGTCAACGATGAAATCGGCCGGCATGAGCACCGAGAGCGGTAGCAACAAGACGGAGTTTGGTCGAGAGAAGCTCGACGCTTTGAAGCGTCTGAATCGCTTCGCTCGATCAGTTGAGACCAGGTTTCAGCCCCAGGTCGATTTCGATCGGCTGGTCGCTCACGAACACGCAATCTCTCCGTCGCTGGATGGGCGCACAGTAATGGACGACAAACCGCGCCGCAATTTCTTCATAGGCAAAAGCGGACAGCGTTCGCTATTCTGATCGGCGAATCGTGTCAGTACCGCGAGCGATAGCCACCTGATCAAGTCGCCGCCCGGGAATTGCCGGATCCGGTCGCTACGGCTCGCGGTACCGACACACCTGACAATGCCTGAGCTGCCCGATATCACCGTCTACATCGAAGCGCTGGAGTCGCGAGTCATCGCACATCAGCTTGAACGGCTCCAAATGAATTCGCCATTTCTGTTGAGGACTGCAACGCCTCCGATCGGTTCAATTGAAGGACACGAGGTCACCGAGCTGCGGCGTTTGGGAAAACGAATCTGCTTCGGCTTTGCCGGCGAGCTATGGCTGGTTCTGCATCTGATGATCGCCGGTCGGCTTCATTGGAAAGATTCACCCGGACGTGCGCCGGCAAAATTCTCGAAGAACCATTTGGCTTCATTTCAATTCGACAGTGGACTGCTGACGCTGACTGAGGCCGGCACGCAACGACGAGCTTCGCTGCATCTGGTCCAGGGCGAAGAGGCTTTGCGAACGCTCGATCGCGGCGGCCTCGAACTCTTTTTGAAGACCGGCCGGAAGGAACGACGCCTTAACTCAGGTCTCGGCAAATTCATCGACGTCGATTCATTCAACAGGGTACTGCGTTCCGAAAATCACACACTCAAGCGCGCGCTGACGGACCCGCGTTTGTTCAGCGGCATCGGCAATGCGTATTCAGATGAGATACTTTGGAACGCGCAGCTCTCGCCGGTGAAGCTCACACAGAAGATGACCGACGAAGAAGTCCTGCGGTTGCATGAAGGCACGCGACAGACGCTGGTCGATTGGGTCGAGCGGCTGCGCGCTGAGGCCGACGATAAATTTCCCGAGAAGGTGACGGCTTTTCGCGCCGGCATGGCGACCCACGGCCGTTATCACGAGCCGTGCCCTCGTTGCGGTGCGAAGATTCAGCGGATACGCTACGCGACGAATGAAACGAACTATTGCCCAAACTGTCAGACCGGCGGCAAACTGCTTGCCGATCGCGCGCTGTCACGACTCTTACGTGAGGATTGGCCGAAGCGCGCGGATGAGTTAGCGTAAGCTGAAATTAAGAACGACGGGCAGGGACTAGCCCTGCCCCTACAGTGAAACAATCTCTAACGAGCGCGCGTATCGACTGCGAACCGTGATCAAGAATCAAATATCGAGGAGCGAAATAGTATGTCAACCAGTAGAAGAAGATTCCTTAAGCTGTCCGCACTTGCCGGCGGCAGTGTGGGCGCCGGGCTCATTCCGGGCCTGAACGTATTGGGCAACTCAGCCAACGTGATCACTCCAGCGCCGAAGCCCTTGAGCATTCTGATTCTTGGCGGCACCGGCTTCACCGGACCATTCCAGGTCAAGTATGCGCTCGACCGCGGGCACAAAGTCACGGTCTTTAATCGCGGTAAGACGCACCCAGGTGAATTGGATAAGCGCGCTGAGCAACTGCTCGGTGATCGCAACGGACAGCTCGACGCGCTCAAAGAACGTAAGTGGGACGTCTGCATCGACATTCCCACCACCCTGCCTGTTTGGGTACGCGACGCGGCGCAGATTCTGAAAGGCAACGTCGATCGCTACATCTTCATTTCGACGATCTCCGTCTTCTCTGACAACAGTAAACCCAACATGGACGAGAGCGGACCGCTGGCTGAATACAAAGGACCCGATGCCATGGCGGAGACGCAGGCGACCCTCCGCGCCAACATGTCTTTGTATGGCCAACTGAAAGCGCTGTCAGAAAAGGAAGCCGAGAAATGGTTCCCCGGCAAAGCTCTGATCGTGCGACCTGGATTAATTGTGGGCCCCGGCGACGAATCTGATCGCTTCACCTACTGGCCCGTCCGCATTGAAAAAGGCGGCGAGGTTCTCGCGCCCGGCACGGCCAACGATCCCGTTCAAATCATCGACGCGCGCGACCTGGCCGAATGGGTCATCCGCATGGCCGAACAAGGCACCGTCGGAACCTTCAATGCGACGGGACCGAATTACAAACTGACGATGGGCAAGATGCTCAACGAGATCAAAGCTGCGACCAGGTCGAATGCCACGTTCACATG
>DATANL010000764.1:0-10087 GCA_036266295.1 Pyrinomonadaceae bacterium
TCCCGGCGCTGAGACCGTCCCTCGACTATTTGTTGAAAACGCTTTCGCGAAATCTTCCAGTGGACGGATGTTCGCGACCGTCGCCGACTCACCCAGGTTCCTGGCCGCCAAAAGCCTGACGTCAGGTCCCCACAACATCAACAACTTGAACAGTTCTTCGAAGGGCAAGGCTTCACCGCGCGCGAGCGCGACCTGGAGCGCCGCGGCCGTGAGCGTTTCGTTTTGCGCCTTCAATATCGCCGCCAGAGGTAACTTAAAATCCTGGACCGGAATGTCGACCATTAAAGTCAACAAACCCAGTTGCACGCTCGGGTCCGCGTATTCGATCTTGACCGACGATTTCGGAGCCGTTCGGCGCGTGGTGGCGATGACAGTTGCCGGCCGCGCGAACCCTTCGGTCAAAATCTGTAGCTGGGTCTTTCTGTCGAGGAATGGCCAAACCCGAGAGAGCAGTTGCGTATTGAACCAGTTGAGCGTCTCTTCACGCAGCAGAGGGATCGCATTCGGCAAGCCGGCCAGAACTCGCGCGGCGCGTTCGGCCACGAACGATTCAGGATCGTGCAAGCCTTTTCGCAGAATTGGATCGAGCGCGCGGTTTTTTGATTTGGCGATTGCCTCGACGGCTGCGGCCCGGACTATCGGGCGGCGATCGAGAATCAGGTCGACGCAAACATCCGGAGTCGTCGCAAACATCGCCGCCAACCGATCGACACTCGCAGCCCGGGCTGAGGCGTCCAAACCGTTAATGCTCTCAAGCATCGTCTGCACCTGATCGACGCGAGCGGGTTTGCTTACGTTGACGGCGGACGTGCGCGTAGTCTCGAATCCTGACGCCCGTTCCTTACCGTTGACGCTGATCGATTGGACGATGGCCCGCAGGTAAGGCTCGATCTCCGCTATGTGACTTTCGGGCTCAATCATGACCACGGCGACGGCGACCGGTCCATCGACCGCACACCAAATCAATCGGCGCGTCTGAGTGCCGTTTTCATCCGGCACGGTGAACATGATTTCGCGCGCGTCGAGTCCCGACATCTCTACCTGACGCACGGTGAGAGAATCGCCGCTGCCGGGCACGTCGCGGAGTTGTTGGACAATCTGCCCGGCATAACTCTGTAGTGGTAAACCGCTGGGAATCTTTTCAGTCGAAATATGGAGTGTCGTTCCATACGGTCCGGTGAACGCATAGGCATGCGATTGTTCCTGCTTCTCAGCCGGTTGAGCTTTCCAGGCTGCGGGAACCCGGACTACGACGCTGCTCTCCTCGTCCACGAGCCGCGCGAATTCAGCTGCCGGCAGCGTCCAGCTCTTCCACTCTGCCGCGCGATCGGAGCTCGGGTTCTGTGCCGAGCAGATCGCCGCTGCGACAGACACAATTAGCCCCGCCAACATCCTTAACCTGATCCGGGAGTAGACACTGGCAGCCGAATATCGTTTGTTCGTTCCGTTGCGCGTTGGTGACATGAGGTCTATCGGTCGGACCGGTAGATTAATAACAGAAAAGCGCGGGAGTGCGAAGTTTCGAGTAGCGCCGCCCGTTCGCTCTGCCGCCGCCATCCAAAAGTTGTTAGAATGCCACCGTCCGAAGGAGTAATGAAGCAATGCGATCAAGAAGATATCTGGAACGCGGAAAGCTAATTCGTTCGCTCTCGTCGCTGCTGGCCTCCGTTCTCGTCTTTCAAGGTTCGTTCGTCTCGATCGCGGCCGAACATTCCTCGAAGAAGATCGCGGCCATGACCGCGGACCAGCGGATCGCGCATGTGCTTTCACGCCTGACCTTTGGTGCACGTCCGGGCGACTTCGAAAAAGTGAAGGCGATGGGCGCCGATGCGTTCATCAATCAACAGCTCGATCCTGATGCTATTGATAACACCGAAGTGATTGCCAAGCTGCGACGGTTGCCGACGCTCAATATGGCCACTCCTGTCATCATCGAGCAGTACACTCCGCCGAAACCTCCTGCTGTTCCGTCGCCCCCACCGGCAAAAATCGCCGAGGCCATGAACGCGTCAGAGGGAAAGCCTTCTATTCAGAACGCGCCACAGATTGCGAACAATCCTTCGATGCCGGCGATGGCGAACGAAATGCAGGTGGATAGTAAGAAGGAAGATGCGGCCGGGATGCGGGCCCAGCCAGACGAGCAAGCATCACCGAAGCCCACGCCACCGCCGAAGAATCCGCAGATGGTCGTGACTGAGTTGCAGCGCGCAAAACTTCTGCGCGCCGTCTACAGCGACCGTCAGCTGTACGAATTGATGGTCGATTTCTGGGAAAATCACTTCAGCATCTTTGCCAACAAAGATGACGATCGATATCTGCTGACGGGATTCGATCGAGAAACCATTCGGCCGTTTGCGATGGGTCGGTTCCGCGATCTGCTCGGCGCGACCGCGCACTCGCCCGCGATGCTCTTCTATCTCGACAACTGGCGCTCGAGCGTGTCGCGGCCCTATCCCGCAAAAGGCGACAAGCCTGCCGGCGTCGACGGTGGTTTGAATGAAAACTACGCGCGCGAGTTGATGGAGTTGCACACCCTGGGCGTCGATGGCGGTTACACGCAGAAAGACGTGCAGGAAGTGGCGCGCTGTTTTTCCGGTTGGACCATTCAGAAGCCGAACGAGCAGGGACTGTTTCTCTATCGTCCGGGACTGCACGATGACGGTGACAAAATCGTGCTGGGCCACAAGGTCCTCGGCGGCGGTGGCATCGCGGATGGCGAGCGCGTGCTCGACATTCTGGCAACGCACCCGTCAACCGCTAAATTTATCGCTACGAAACTGGCGCGCCGCTTCATCAGCGACGATCCGCCAGCTTCGGTTATCGATCGCGCGGCCGCCACGTTTCTCAAGACCGACGGTTCGATCCGCGAAACGTTGCGCGCGATTATCACTTCGCCGGAATTCTTTGCGGCGGATTCCTATCGTGCAAAAATGCGCTCACCTTTTGAGTATGTCGCGGCTGCCTTGCGCGTCACGTCGGCGGAAACCGACGGTGACCGGCCGGTAATCGATTTCATCAGCCGCATGGGCCAGCCGCTCTACGGCCGCATCACGCCGGATGGATATCCGGATCGTGCGGACGCCTGGCTTTCGAGCGGCGCCATGATCGGGCGACTGAATTTCGCTGCGGCCCTGGCGACTAATCGGCTCAGAGGCACATCGCTCGATTTCACGAAGCTCGTGTCCGAGGTCGATAAGGCGAACAAGGATGCGGCCGCCGCGAGACTAATCGCGCTCACGACGAATGGTGATTTGTCGGCTTCGACCCGATCCGCGATTCAGACTTCAACCAGCGAAGCTCTGGTTATCAAACCCGCACCGCCGCCGGCCAATGTACCCGCCGGTTTTTCCGGCAACGGAAATCCGCCGCCACCTCCGCTGCCTCAGGTCACCGGTTACGTGCCCGAAATGATCGCGCTGTTGATTGGTTCACCCGAGTTTCAAAGACGATAGATGGGGAAAAAATTTGGAGTGCGCCGGTCACGGTGTGTCAGAAGCCCGACCGTTAGGGAGGGCAACTCAAAAGAGAGATTAGCCACAGATAAACGCGGATTTGCACAGATAAGACAACAAAATCAAATCTTCTGTCTACGTCATCCGCGTTCGCACGCGGCTGTATTTCCGCGAGTAGCCCTCCCTAACGGTCGAGGATCTGGCATGATCGCTGCGGCGCTCGTCATTTGGATATTTATCTTCGGCCCACATCTCGCTGCCAAGGCCCAGCGCCGAGTGGCGAACGTCACCGTCGACACTTCACGTCCGATCAATCGCTTCACTCCGTCGCACGCGTTGGGCGCGGCCATCGACGGACATGAAAAGGGCATAAACGATCTGCAACTCAAGCCCGCCAACATCAAAGCGATGTTGTCGGCCGGGCTCCGTCCGTTGACCTATCGTCTGCGCACTGAATTGGGCATGGCGGTCTGGCATTGGAACCCACAGGGAAGCTGGAGCGGTCGAAACCAGCAAGAGGGATATTGGATTTCGGATAGTAATTTCGGCGCGCCCATCTTGCTTTCGTACGGCTATAGTCTGCCGCGGCGCGGCAACACGATCGATCAAGCAGCGAACAACGGTTATTCGCGAATTGACGATGGCGACCAGGGCTCTTTCTGGAAGAGCAATCCTTATCTTGACGCGCACTACACCGGCGAAGACAACAACCTTCATCCGCAATGGGTCGTGATTGAATTCCCGCAACCCGTGCCGATTAACGCGATCCGAATTCTGTGGGGCGAACCGTTCGCCAAACATTTTCGGATTCAATATGCGGACTTCAGCGATCGAAGTGTGATCGGATTGAACCCGCCAGGGACCTGGAAAGATTTTCCCAATAGCGAATTCGCGGGGCGCCGCGCCGACCGGGTGGCTAGCCGTGGGGGCGACGTATTGCGTTTGTCGTCAAAGCCGATTCAAACGGGATTGCTTCGCATCCTAATGACTGAGTCGGCCATGAGCTTTGAGGGAGCTCCCGATCTTCGCGACACTCTGGGCTTTTCCGTGCGCGAGTTGTACGCCGGCACGCTCGATGACAATGGCCGCTTCGTCGACCGCATTCGTCACGGGTTGAATCAACAGCAACAGACTGTCATTCATGTCTCGTCGACTGATCCGTGGCATCGTGAAGCTGACCGCGACGATGAAATCGAGCAGCCCGGGCTCGATCGAATTTATCATTCCGGTCTGACGAACGATTTGCCGATGCTGATACCGACGGGTCTTTTGTATGACACGCCTGAGAACGCGGCGAATGAAATTCGTTACTTGCGCGCGCGTGGTTACAAATTCGACCAGGTTGAATTGGGTGAAGAACCTGACGGTCAATACGTCACGCCGGAAGACTTTGGCGCGCTTTACCTTCAATTCGCGGACGCGATTCATCAGGTCGATCCGAAACTGCAGCTGGGTGGGCCAAGTTTCCAGGAGATTCTGCCGAGCCGTAACCCGACTTACCCAATCGACAACGCTACCTGGATGCGACGCTTTCTCGCGTATCTCAAGGGGCGTAATCGAATGGCTGACTTTGCGTTCTTCTCGTTCGAGTGGTACCCGTTCGACAACGTGTGCGCGCCGACCGGGCCGCAGCTCGCGCGCTCTCAGCGGATGCTGAAAGAAGCCATGGAGAGTCTGGAGAACAGAGGAACGGTGCCGCGAAATATTCCCTGGATAATTTCCGAATACGGTTATTCAGCCTTTGCCGGCCGGGCCGAGTTGAGTCTCGAAGGCGCGCTCATGCATGCGGACATCGTGGGTGAGTTTCTCGCCCTCGGCGGCGACCAGGCGTTCCTTTACGGCTATGCGCCGGACGTGGTGATCGAAGAGCGAGACTGCAGCGCCGGCAACAACATGCTGTTTTCGATGGACGATGAAGGGAAGATCGAACATCGCTTCGCGACCTATTTCGGAGCGCGGATGCTCACGCAGCAGTGGGTAAAGCCGGGCGACGAGCCTCATGAAATTTACGCCGCGAGTTCAGACGTCAGAGACGACAGTGGAAATTTGTTGTTGACGGCTTACGCGTTGCGCCGCCCCGACGGGCTCTGGTCGCTTTTACTAATCAACAAGGATCCGAAGGAGTCGCGTGATTTGACTCTGGTGTTTCGCAACGGCGTCGGCCGCTCGGTGAAGATGGTCTCGCCGATCGATGTCTATCAATATTCAGAAGCACAATACGTGCTGGGCGGGCCCGCGAAAGATCCGTATCCGGTTCGCGCTCAGGAACCATCACACCGCGTCATCAATTCGGATCGCGGCGGCGCCTCGCGCATCGTCTTACCGCCATATTCAATGACCATTGTTCGCGGTAACCGGTCGCCGAAGCCGTAATTGCGCGCGCGGAAAATTTCAGCCAGCGCCACTGAAAACAATCTGATAGACTCGTCCGAAATCATGCTTCGTCCAACGATTCTGCTCATCATCATCGTCGTGTGTGCGGGTGCTGCGATGGCGCAGCCGCAGTCGTCATCCCTGACGCAATCACAAGCGTCACACTTCGCTTCGCTGGCCGTGAAGTGTATTCAAAAGGAATATCCGAATAAACCCGATCACACGATCAATGACAGCGCCGACGTGCGCAGCCCGCGCGAGATGCATCCGGCGTTTTATGGCTGTCTGGATTGGCATTCGACCGTGCATGGGCATTGGATGTTGGTGCATCTCTTGAGGCTCTTCCCAAATTTGCCTGAGTCAAAACAAATTCGCGCGGCGCTTGATAAGAACCTCGGCGAAAAGAACATTGCCGGCGAAGTTGCTTACTTGAAGCAGCCGAGTCGTGCTTCATTTGAACGCACTTACGGTTGGGCCTGGTTGCTGAAACTGGCTGAGGAGTTGCGCGGCTGGAATGATGACGATGGCCGCCGCTGGTCAAAGAACCTGCAACCGCTCGCCGATGCATTTGTCGAGAAGTATCTCTCGTTTCTGCCGAAGCAGAATTATCCGATTCGCACCGGCGTTCATCCGAACACGGCCTTTGGCTTGGCGTTCGCGCTCGATTACGCGCGCGCCATCGGTGATCAGAAGTTGGAATCGCTGATAGTTGAACGTGCGCAGACTTACTACGGCCGTGACGTGAATTATCCCGCTGCGTGGGAACCGGGCGGCGAAGATTTCTTTTCACCCGCGTTGATGGAAGCCGACTTGATGCGGCGGGTGCTGAGTAAAGCGCAGTTCGCCGCGTGGTTTCACCGGTTCCTTCCCGAAATAACTCGCAATCAACCCACGTCATTGTTAACCGCGGCAGTCGTAACCGATCGCAGCGATCCAAAGCTCGTCCATCTCGACGGATTGAATCTCAGCCGCGCGTGGTGCATGCGAAACATCGCTGCGGCCCTGCCGGGAAACGATCCGGCGCGGCGGACTCTCGCGCGATCGGCTGTCGCTCACGCCAACGCGGCGCTGCCATATATCGCCAGCGGCAACTATGAAGGCGAGCACTGGCTGGCGTCCTTCGCGGTTTACATGCTCACCACTCCGGCGCCGTAGGGCTCCGCACCTCAGCTGACTGCCAACTACGGCTTGAAGTCGCGCCGCAGTTTTTCGTCGAAGGCCTCACGCCGTTTCTGCTGTTCCTTCCAGGGTGGATCGCCGCTCAAGATGCTCACGTTCCCGATTTGGTTTAAGTTCGAGGCGTTTATCTCAAAGCCATCGCACTTGAGCGTGCGTTGCGATCGATTTTGATCGCCCGTCCAGTTTGAAACAGCGGGCAATTGATAGGCTTCGGCAAATTTCGTGATCCAATCGTCAATCCGATGCCACGGTGGGGCTTCAGGTGGATAGGCGTACTCGACGGTATACTGGGTGATACGATCGTCGATCGTTACGACACGAAAAATCGAAATGCCGGCATATTGCGTTTTATTCGGGTAGTTGCCTGGGATGATGGCAAAGTTAGCCACTCCGAGCTGCGGGTAAGACGTTCGCGTATTGAGCGTGTTCTTGATTTGATCTTCCTGATCCGCACCCGGAAACAAACGTAGCAAATCATCAAGCTTCATTCCCAGCTTCACCCCGCGGACAGACGGCGCCTGAGAGACTTTGAGCGTGCATGCCGGAGCGGGCTGCGCAGCGGTTTGGCCGTAAGCTGAGATTGCTGTCAGCACCAGAAATATTGAAAGAAGGATCGATTTCATACTGTGCTCCTTTCGATTCGAGTCACCGCGATTCGGGAGAGATGAACTGTGGTCTTGCACGATTCAAACACAATAAGGTTCCGGAATACGCTGAGCCGCTGAATTTCCGAAAGCAGGCAATGGATCCCAGACTTTTGCGTGGCCCGTAGACGACCTTACGGTTATGGCTTGAATGCGCGTCGCTCCTCGTCTTCGGCTGCGGTGCGGCGCTCAGTCTGAACTTTGTATGGATCGTCAGTGGACGCAACGGTCACTGTGGCGCCCGGATTGTTCACGTTCACGGATGCGCTCACCCGAAAGCCATCGCAATCCAGCTTTCGGTAATCTGGCTCTTTGGTCCAACTCTCCGCTGACGGTAACTTAAGCGCCGCCGCGAGCTTATTGATGAAGTCTTCGACATGCGGCCAGGGTGGCCGAGCGTAGTGCACGGCGTAACGAACCAGGTGAGCATCCACGAAGATGAAGCCGATTGAGCTGACGCCGGCGAACCGTTCCTTGCCGGCGTATTCGCCCGGAAAAAGTGAAAAATTGGTAATGCCGTATCTCGGGAAAGAGGTGTTCGGAGTGAGCGCGGCTTTGATGTTCTCCTGATCCCGGCTGCCGGGAAAGATCGTCAACACTTCGTCCGTCGTCATTCCCAATCTGAGGCCGCGAATGACCGGCGCCACTTTCACTGTGCACTGCGTTGCGGGTCCGGCTGCGGTTTGACCGGCAGTCGATACAGCTGCGGCCATCATGAAGGTCATCAATAGAATGCTTTTCATTGCAGTCTCCTTTCTGGTGAGTCGGGGGTCCGGGAGAGTCTCGACACGTGGGCGCGTTCAGATTTCCCAAGCGCGTGCGGTTATAATAAGTGACGAATCAATTAAGCGTAAGGTTACCTGGGGAAACTAAATGTCTGGAATTCTAAATAACCGCACAGTCAGGTTTGACGGCCGCATTCTCTTTCTTACCGAAGACACTTCATTAATACGACGACAGCTCGAGGCTTCCGGCGATGAAGCCAAACGGATCGAGGACGAATTGGCACAGCGTCTGGCCAGTGACGATCTGCCGCTCATGAGCAATATTTCGACGGACGAAATAACGCCGGGCTGGGTTTGCTTTTATTACGACGAGACGCTGGGACAATACGTTTACGTCGGCATGCGCGACGGCGCCGTCAAGAAAGACGAAGTGAAGCACGGCGGATTCGCGGTCGTCGTTTCCGGATTGTCGAAGGGCTGCGGCTCGTCGCGTGAGACTGCGCCGTACGCCGAAAAGTGGGCCGGCATTCAACTGGTAATCGCGAAGAGCATCGAAAAAATTTACGGGCAGAATTCGCAGAACATCGGGTTACTGACGTCGACTGACTTCGGATTAATTGAACGCATTCGTAAAGGTGAAGAGATAGCGCTCAATGAATTCACCAGAGATTTAGATCCGATTTCGCGCGACATCGTCGAGTACGGCGGGTTGTTCAATTACAACAAGGCGCGTTTGGCGGGTGAAGTCTCGCCGCCGGCGCTTAACAACTCCGATCGTTTAGAGGCGGCACTTGTGCCGCCGGCGTCGGGACAAGTCCCGACTCTAAACGGCTCGCGTGAGAAGATACGTCCGATGAACATCGTCGAGAAGATCATCGCGCGTCACGCGTTCGTCAAAGCCGGCGCCATCGGCGTCGAATCAGTCAAACCCGGTGACGCGCTATTCGCGGTGGCCGACGTGCGCTTCTCGCACGAATACGTGACGCCCATGGCTGCTTCGCTTTTTACGCAAGCACTTGGCGACGTGTCGATTACCGAGCCCGCGTCCGTTTTTGCTTTCCGCGATCACCTTACGTTCTTGAGCAAAGTCATGTCGCCCAAACACCGCGAGATGGGATTGCTCGAGAAGGCCGAAGGATTGGCTACGACGCAGGAGAGCTTCACCGAAAAGCAGGGCATCAAGCCTTATGGCGAAAATCCTGAAGGCGGGTCGGAAGCTATTTGCCATAACGCCGTCGTCGAAGATCTCGCGTTGCCCGGACAGATCGTGATCGGCACTGACTCGCACACCTGCATGGCCGGCGTGCTGGGATGCTTCGCTTTCGGTGTCGGCTCAACCGACATGGCGAATGCCTGGTTCACCAAGGACATTCGCATTCGCGTTCCCGAAACTGTCCGTTACGTACTGAAGGGCAAGAAGCGCGCGGACGTGGCGGCCAAGGACGTGATGCTTTACATCCTCGCGAGCGATTACATGAAGTCGAGCAAAGGCATCGGCAAAGTTCTGGAGTTCGCGGGCGAAGACTTGATGAACTGGTCGATGGATGAACGCGCGACCTTAACGAACATGTCAGTCGAAGCGGGCGGCTTTACCGGCATTATTGAACCTGACGAAGCGACCCTCGCCTACATCGTGACGACTCGCGGGCTTGATGCTGACGAAGTGCGGAAGGGATTTGTCTATAGCGACGCGGATGCTGAATATGCGGCCACG
>DATANL010000765.1:0-5463 GCA_036266295.1 Pyrinomonadaceae bacterium
TTCTCTTCGAGTGACCTAACCGGCACAGCCGATCGGCCTTTTCCCCCGACCGTGCAATTTCACTTCACAGATGACAACAGCACGGTGCCGGGCATAAGCGCCGCGTTTTTCAACACTCTATACGAGAGCCCGGGAGCGGCTCCGAACGTTACCCAGCGCATAACCCTTGCTTACCGGCTGAGCTTCACCAGCACGGATGCTTTCAACGGTATTGCTGCCGGCGACCAGCGCGACATTCGCATCGACGTGGCCTGGGGCCCATCGCGAACTTCAGGAGACATGTTCGTCTTCCAACATGAACATGTATATGCGCTCGACGGGCCAACGCCATGGCTCAGTATTGACACCCGCGTCGTTCGAGTCGCGCGCGGCACCATGCTTGCCGGCCGGACCAACACCGATCCGCTTACACTCTTGCAGAACCTCATCAACGATTTTCGTGGTCTTCCTAATGATGAGTTTCACCCCTTCTTCCAACTTAGCGCCGATCAAAACACCAGCGCGCTTGAATTGTCAGATACAGTCTCAGGAGTCGCGGTCGACAATTTCGCATTTGCCAAGGTTCGCTTTCGGGCGCCATCAGGGATAAACGCGTCTCCGGTAAAAGTGTTTTTCCGCATGTTCACAACTGCTGTTACCAATTTGGACTATGACGACTCTGCTACCGGCGTCTACCCGCGCTCCGGCAACGGCGCGAACGCGTTGGCACTGCAAGGACTGTTTGGTGGGCAGGTCGCGAGCATTCCCTTCTTCGCCACTAATCGGGCCAACCTGGGAACTGATCCCGATACCATCAATGCGACCAACTTAAACGGCGCCGGCGCGACCGAAGTCGTCACTTACTTCGGATGCTGGCTCGATTTCAATCACGATACCACGCTGCGCAATCAGATACGTGGCCGTCATCAATGCCTGGTCGCCGAGGTCCATTTTCCGCCAAGCCCCATCCCTTTCCACGCCACTCCGGCCAACAACGATCAGTTGTCGCAGCGCAATCTGGCGATTGTCGAATCGGATAATCCCGGATGGCCGGCAGCGCACACCATAGCTCATACTTTCGAGCTCAAACCGTCTGACGGAAATTTCACTCGGACATTCACGTCGCCACTGCCCACATCTCTGGCATTTACGCAGAAGCGATCCGCACCTGACGAACTTTTCATTCGCTGGAACGATCTGCCAGGCGATAGCATCGCAACCATCTATATGCCGGACGCCGACATGAACGAGCTTCTGGCCTTTGCTGCCATGCGGCCTGGCCACGACAGCCTGGCCGCCATCGATAATCACACGGTACGCTGCCGCGTGGGCGACGCCACCTATCTGCCTATTCCCGGTGGTCGTGGCACGAACCTGCCCGGACTCATCAGCATACAGCTCCCACCGACAGTTACCGCCGGCACGATGTACACGGTATCCGTGCACCAGGTCTCGGGTCAGCGGGCCAACATCATCGGCAGCTTCGATCTCGTAATCCCGGTGAGCCACAGTGCCTTGTTGGTTGACGCTGCCCAGAGAGACTTGGCGATCTTACGCGAGATCGGCGCCACCATCCCGCCCGGTGATCGCTGGTATCCGGTTTTTCAGCAATATCTGAAACAGCTCGGTGATCGCGTGTGTGGCCTCGGCGGCGATCCCGATCTAATTCCCCCGCCCAGGCGTGACAAGTTCTGTTGTTACCTCGCGTGGCTGGTGGCGCTTGCCCTTGCTCTCTTCGTAATCGCCTTTGGTTTTTCCGGGGGTACGCTAGGAGCTCTCCTGGGGGTTTTCTTCGGATTGATATTTCTTATCGTGGTATTTGTTTGGCAGTATCGCTGTCGGCCAGGATTCTGCCATTCGTTGTCACCGTTTCTTGTCGGCCTCGGCCTTGGCGCTGGAATACTAGGCTTGACGACCCTTCTGGGATTAACAACTGGGCCAACTACGATCCTGTTGGCGATATTGGCAATCGTGATGGCCGCTTTGTTGGGACTCGCGAGTCGCTGTATGCCCGTCTGTGAAAAAGACGGGTAGCTCATCGTGACAAGAGGAAAGAGTCGCTCACGCGATGGTCGGATGATCATTATCCATCTTCATTACTCTCCAATTTCACTACGCTGCTTGTCATAGTAAACTATATGGTTGACACGAGATTGTCTGAGGGCTAGTTGGACTTGGTCAAACCAGCAACTCTATCCTGAGCTGATCCAGGACTTCACCGATCGGATTTGCCACGCCGTAGCTTTCGATTCTCTTTGGCCGATTCGTGGGCGAATCAATTCGCGTAACTGCCTTAGGGTTGGATGAGAGCTGCAGAGATTCCGGCAGTTCTGACATGCCGGCAAAGATTAAGCCGATGGCATGTTGTTCCGCGTCAACCAGGAGTGAACCGCTGTCGCCGCCAGAAACGAATTTTGTGAATTGCGGCATATCCGGTTCGATCAAAAACTGGTCTTGGAAGAATGCCGACTTACCCGTGCGGTCGTATCGAATCCAAATATCCAGACAGATCGAAAAGATATTGCCTTCGGTGTAACCGGTGGTACGCCCGAACTTACGCACCGCCTCACCAATCTTGACGTCCTTCGTTGCGACATAACCTCTAACGGCACCAATAAAAGGGATCAGCGGCTGGTGCGTGAGCGGCGCCCATAACTTCGCGATGGCGGCATCGACGTGGTTAGGATTCTTGAGGTCGTTATCGAACTTTAGCTCGGAGAAGCTCACCAGCGTCCCGATGGGCCGGTTGCTTGCCCGCTCACCGGGGCTCGGCTGCACGATTAGATCGGCGTCATCGACCTCGTCTTTCCACAAGTCGGCAAAGACGTGCCGATTGCTTAGCAGATGAACTTCTTTACGTCGCGGCAATTTACTCTTGCGCGTACAAAAGTAACCGATGGTCCCGCTTTGACCTGACAAGTTCGTGTGGGCCCCGCTGATTCCGCCAATGATCACTTCCTGAGGGTCGCGGATGCCATGGGGATATTGGGGCGCCACAAACGAATCTAATTCTGGGCTGGACAAAAAACCGGCCATGGTCATTTCGATCGGGACGACCGGTACTCCCCGATAGCTGTTTGGCAATGTCGCGGCCGCCGAGCCCGGCCATAATTCATCATCTGCATCATTGAGAAAAACGTGGATGCAATAGTCGCCACCAGCCAGCCTTCCTATTCCCACGGCGTGGATATTCGCCGAGAAACCAGGCCGCAGATATTGCGAGCTCAGTTGACGTTTGATCCCTGCCGTCCGTCTTAACAATCTGTAGTTGGTGCTTCGCGATCGGCGCATCAACCGGCGAGCTCGCAGGTACCGGCGCACCAGGAACCACACCGCCCACGACAGCACCAACGCTCCTGTGATCCAGGTCAACGCGTCGTCGTACCACCAGGTCCCTTCAGGACCGGTCCACATAAGGTGTCTTCCCAGGATGAGGATCAGCATGTCAGCCCCCGAGTAGATCGATGGACGGCGGATCATCCACGACGATGGGATGACAGAAGTCCATTGTGTTTATCGGTCTGCCCACCGCGGAGTCTGCCGCATCATCTTGAACCACGGGGCTCAATTCAAAGCGATTGCCGTCGGCGCTGGACAGATATTTGTAATAGTCCGGCATGTCGCTGTAAACGGCATTCGCGTTGTAGTCCATGTTCTTGATTTCGATCCTGAACGGGAGACTATCAATCCGCTTAAGAGTCTGGGTTTCTTCCTTATCCCCAATGCGAATAGTAAAGCTCACCTCGTCGCCTTCGATCTTGACCCCGATGGTTTCCGCTACGTTGCCAAAGACTTCACGTTCCTGGTCAGCTCCGCTGGTGTCCTTCGCGACCTTCTCGAAGAACAGATTTGTATCCAGCTTGTGGGTATAGAAGAGGCCGTTGCGAATGTAGATTTTCGTCAGCGGGTCGCACTCAGCCGTCCCCGGAGTTAGCGCCGTCTCGCCGTGCAAAGTATTCAGGTTTACGATCCACCGAAAGTCATTCGGGTCGCTTGAAGTAAGCCGATCGAAATCTCCGCTTTGATAAATTTCAAATCCGTCGATCGCAGGGGTGCCGACCGCCTTAATCTCAATTTGCACTTCTTCCTTCGGCAACGATTGGTACGTCGCTATGTCTCGGTAGACGATGACATCATTTCCGTCTCCTTCCTGAAAGACAGGACGCTGAATTTTGATGGATAGCTCGTGTTTGTTGTCACGAATGACCGCGACTTCGCCCTGTTGTTTCTCCTTGTTAAAGCAAACAATCGCGAGGCCGGTGAGTCGTACAAGTGCGGTGGCGGAACTTTCATTTACAGACATAATATTCTCCTTATCGGTCATTCAAGTCTTAAATAGCCTTCAGAGTAAAGTGCACCCTGGAGCCAAAACGTAACGCCTTTCAGGCGAGGCGAAAGCATCGACTCAAGGGCAAAGCCATCCGCCCATAATTCTCACGCAGGTGAATCTTTTTTCCCCGGGGACCTGACTCATCGCTTTGTTTGGCGCGTATACTCGCCACACATATCTGGCCCTGACAGAAGCGACCGTACATTCGTTAAGAATGGCAGGTTCATATTCCACTGGCCCCAGTTCGGCTGTGGCGTGTGCGGGTCCGTCTGAAAATTTAGCGATGATTTTATTTCGGTCGCCTTTAATCCTGCGCTCAAATGTGTCGCGGTAACGACTCAGGATCGTTTCCTTTGCGTGAGTCCGATCAGACTCAGCACATTCGGGTGCCCTGGGAGTTTCCTTGATCGCAATCCGCGGCGTCGGCGTTGGCTTGATCGGGATTGTCGGCGTCGGTATTTCCTTTATGACAATCGTTGGCGTGGGCGTTTCCTTTATGACGATTGGCGTCGGTGTTTCCTTTATCACGATTGTCGGCGTCGGCGTTTCCTTTATCACAATCGTCGGCGTGGGCGTTTCTGTTATTACGATTGTCGGCGACGGCGACGGTGAAGGCGAAGGCGATGGGTGGGGTGGAGGTGACGGCGAAAATGAAGGTGAGGGCGATGGTGCCGACGCCGGCGTCGGGGACGGTGAGGCAGCCGGCACCAGGTATACGTATCTCTTAGCGACGACGCTATACACAACCATCGTTATAATTAACATCGTCATTACACTCGCAACTCGCCGCCACTTGAGTCTCCGTGTCTTTTTCTTGAGCGCATTCTCTTTTTGTTCGATAACCCTGGCACCCTCTGTCCAACGTTCGCTGTTTGCGCCCACGCCGGTCAGCGGGGCGCCGTCGGCGAGGCAAAACGCCAACGAATCGTCCGCGTAGTAGTCACCACATTTCGGGCACAGGCGCATCATCTAATAATTTGCGTAGCCACCGAACAACGAAAAGGCAGCCCAATAATAAGGTGACTTGGTCTGCCCGTTTCGTAACACCTCGAGCTGGGCCTGGCGCAAGCTCTCGGCGGAAGTCATGTGGTTTGCTTTGCGATTGCGATGAAAAGCAATCATCAGATCCTTGGTGGGCTCTGAATCGACCTTCC
>DATANL010000766.1:0-2082 GCA_036266295.1 Pyrinomonadaceae bacterium
AGTATCCCGAGCTGGCGAACATTGCCAGGCAGGTGCGCGCCAAAGAAGCCATTCTCGACGGCGAGATTTGTGCTCTGGATCGCGAGGGCATTCCGCGCTTTCAAATGCTGCAACGCAAAGGCGCCTCGCAACGGCCCCCGATCGTCTATTTCTGTTTCGATCTGCTGTACGTCGATGGCTATGACCTGACGGCTTGCACGGTGGTCGAGCGGAAAGCAAAGCTCGCTGAAATCATTATGCCGTCAAACGTCATTAAATTCTCGGACCACATCGAAGGTGACGGCGAAGCATTCTTCCGCGAGGTCGCGAAGTTCCGTCTCGAAGGCATGATGGCCAAGCGCGCCGAAAGCAAGTACGTGCAGAAGCGCAGCAACGATTGGCTGAAGATAAAGACGGTGATGCGCCAGGAGGTCGTGGTGGGCGGCTACACTCAGCCGCGCGGAACGCGTTCATTTTTCGGCTCGCTGGTCTGTGGCTTGTATCGCGACCACCAACTGCATTACGTCGCGCACATCGGCGGCGGCTTCAACGAGAAGCTGCTCGCCTCGATCCACAAGTTGATGCAGCCGCTCAAGACGGACCAGAGTCCGTTTCTGAGTGTGCCCAAAACGAACGAGCCGGTGCAGTGGCTCAAGCCTCAACTCGTCGCCGAAGTGAAATTCTCGGAATGGACCGCCGATACTCATTTGCGCCATCCGGTGTTTGTGGGACTGCGTGAAGATAAGGACCCGAAGGATTGCCGTTTCGAATTCGAAGGCGATACGGACAAAGTCGTAAAGAAATCTAAGAGCGCGCGAAAAAGGATTCGCCCCAAGGCCGTTTAGACGGCGGACTTGTCCGCCGGCGTAGCGGTTGTAGCGCAAATGTTATTTTCCGTTCGCGTTGTTATCGCGTCCGCAATTTAACAAATTGCAACGAAAAAAGGCGGGCAACGCCCGCCTCTGTTCGAACCAACTTTCGGTATTTTCCTAGCAATTACCGCGCATAAGGCCGCGGAAGATTCCCTGAATCTCGACCCGTGAAGCGTGCACTTTTATCGGCTGGACGGCCGCATTCGACGGTCTCAGTTCAACTTCATCACCGAAACGGAAAAGTCTTTTTAGCGTGGCGCGCGATCGATCAATCAACGCTACGACAATCTCACCGTTGCGCGCGTCGTTGCGACTTTCAATCAGGGCGATGTCGCCGTCGCAGATGTGCTCATCGATCATCGAGTCGCCTTTGACGCGCAACGCGTAGATGCGTTCCGGTCGAACTCGACCCAGGAGGAAACGCGGCACACAAATCGTCTCGGTGTCCTGCACGGCATCGATCGGAACACCGGCAGCGATGCGGCCCACCAGACGCACGGCGCACATTGCATCGACGGGAACTTCATCGTTCTGGACCTGGATCACAAAACCTTCGTCATGCCCGCGATTGATCAGTCCGCGTTTTTCCAAAGCGTTGATGTGTTTCGCAATCGTCGCCTTCGACCTAATTCCGAAGTGACGCGCGATTTGCGCATACGAAGGTTGATGTCCGTGCTTGGCGAGAAACTGAGTGATGTAGTCGAGAACTTCTTTCTGACGTTGGGTGCGTGGCAACATTGGGGAACTCAAATAGACAAGCTGACAAATTCTAACACGCAACGACGAATCGTCAAGCATTCTTTGATGAGCCACGTCGTATGAAATCTGAGGTGACCAGTAACGAGTGAACCTGGTCTTCGATCTTTGGGGCAACTTGCGGCTCTTCACCCGACACTCTTCGCCGTTCATGGACGCGAGTACCTGTCCGCTTCGCTCGAATCACCAACTCCATTTGACTCTGAGCGGCTGATACGATAAATCTTCTTCCTCCTTCGATGGGCTGTCGCGTGTAACCGGGTTTTCAATTCGCGCGTCATAGAGTTTGTTACTAACTTTTGCTGCCCGTAGTTTTCAAACACAATCTGGATTGAAAGGAATTTCCCCAATGAAACACACGTGTCGTTCTGCTCGCGAGCTGGGCGGCCTGCTGGCTGCAGTCTGCGCGCTTGCTCTCGTCGTCGTGACGCTGGGAGCGATGGCCGTCCGCGCAGAAAAGCCGGAGCCTTCGCAA
>DATANL010000767.1:0-5814 GCA_036266295.1 Pyrinomonadaceae bacterium
AAAGCCATTATGAAGTTGCGCGGCATGGCCAAGGAAGAAAATGGCGGGAGCTATTGGGCGCTCGAAATCAACACGCCCTTTTATGGCTGGGGACTCGCGGGACGAATCGAGACCACGGCGGTGGTGGTGCAGGCGCTGTCACGTTATGGCATGCCGGATCCATTGATCAATCGTGGCCTGGTGTTTCTGTTGCGCGCGAAGGATCGCTACGGCGTCTGGCACTCAACTCAGGCGACCATCAACGTGCTCGATGCGTTACTCGAATTGTTCGGTCACGAAATTAATGCCACCTCTGCTTCATCGCGGACGGCGACGATCGTCGTTAATGGTCACGAGGTGAAATCAATCGAATTGCCTGAACCGCAGCGACTGGCGAATGTCATCACGGTCGACCTGTCTCAGTTCATGCAAAGCGGTAGCAATCAAATCCAGTTGCGAAGGCCGCCGGGCAGCACGCCGGCATCGATGCAGGCCGTGGCGACTTATTACATTCCGTGGCGTGAGTCCGTCGCAACGCAGGAAGCGAACTGGCGCGCGAATGGTTCGAGCGGACTGCGGCTGGTCACCAGGTTCGACAAGACTGAAGGCCGGGTGAGCGACGTGATCAATTGTCACGTCGAGGCCGAGCGGATTGGATTTCGCGGTTACGGGATGATGCTGGCCGAAATCGGCCTGCCGCCCGGGGCCGACGTCGATCGCGCGTCGCTCGAAACGGCGATGAAAGGATCAGACTGGAGCATTAACCAGTATGACGTCCTGCCTGATCGCGTCGTGGTCTATCTGTGGCCACGAGCAGGCGGAACCAAATTCGATTTCAAATTCAAACCGCGATTTGGATTGAATGCGCAAACCGCGGCCTCGATTGTCTACGACTACTACAACCCGGACGCGCGCGCGATCGTGGCGCCGACGAAATTCATTGTGAAGTAGCGGCCACGTGTCCTCACAAACATGTTGGGCCAGGCCTCTTCCTGGCCCAACACTCCCTTTGCGCAAGTCACGCCTTGACGCCTTCAATAACGCTGAACGGCGACTCGGTCGGCACGATGCGGCTTAATTTGAATCCAGAATCTTCGTAGAGCTGGCGGAATTCGTCTTCCGTGCGTTCGCGGCCGCCGGTCATCACCAGCATGTTCAGATCGATGAACTTGCTGAAGTGTGGTTCGCTGGTCGCCGGCACGACGGCTTCGACCAGGATCAGTTTGCCGTTCTCAGGCAAAGCGCGATGGCAATTCTTCAGAATCGCAACCGACTGTTCATCGTTCCAGTCATGAATGATCCATTTAAGAATTATCGTGTCGGCGCCCGACGGGATGGATTGAAAGAAGTCGCCGGCGACCGTTTCGCAGCGATCGCCGACATCGGAGGTTTCTATTTTCGGCTTCGCGCCCGCGATCACCTGCGGCGAGTCGAACAGGATGCCGGTCATGCCCGGGTTCTTTTCCAGAATCGAGGTGATCAATCCGCCGTGTCCACCGCCGACGTCCATGATCTTTTTGCTTCCGGCAAAATCATAAGCCGCGTGCAGCGCGGTGTTGGCCTGCGCGGTCATGCCCGACATGGCGTCGTTGAAAATCTTCGCGTTGCCCGGGTTCTTTGCGAAGAATTCCCAAACCGGTTCACCGAAGGCTTTGTCGAAAGCAATGCCGCCGGTGCGCACGCTGTGCAGCAACTCGCCCCACGCCGGATAATGTTCTTCGCCGAGTTCGGTCATGGCGAAGGCGCGAATCGAACCCGGCACGTCGCGCAAAGTCTCCGAGAGCGGAGTGGCGCCAAAGCGATTGCGATCGTCCTGCGTGATGACGCCCACCGAAGCCAGCGCGCGCAACACGCGAAAAAGTGATGGCCTGTGCGTTCCGGTCGCCGCCGCCAAATCGTCTGCCGTCTTCGGCTCGTCCTTAATCAAATCAGCCAGGCCCAATTTCGCCAGCACATAAATGCAGCGGGCTATCCAAAAGCCCGAGATGAGTTGCAGCATTTGCAGCGGCGGCGGAATCTCTCTGACCGTCGCGGTTGTACCGTCCATAATCTTCCCCCAAAAATTTAAGAGTGCGTTAAGCGACGCGAATCTTATCTACTCGCCGCGTCATCGGGCAAACCCGCTTACCCATGAGCGGTGCGATTGTGTTAAGCTTCGCGCACCGGATTCACAATATCTTTCAGGGTTTGAATAGTCTCAGGAGGACTTATGGCTGAAGAACGAAAATGCAAGAATCCACCGTGCACATGTAACCCCCCGAACGGGCAAAAGTACTGCAGCGCATCATGCGAGGGGGCCGGTGACACAATCGAACTCGATTGCGATTGCAGT
The DNA here is from genome assembly GCA_036266295.1 of Pyrinomonadaceae bacterium. Taxonomy (GTDB): domain Bacteria; phylum Acidobacteriota; class Blastocatellia; order Pyrinomonadales; family Pyrinomonadaceae; genus UBA11740. Next base: position 2,312 of record DATANL010000767.1, read on the forward strand.
CACGAAGAGTGCCAGGGAAATTTCTAACAGGACGATCGGAAATCCGACCGTTAGGGAGTGTGTGAATTTGATCGATGGGAATGCACCCTCCCTTACGGTCGGGTTTCTGTCTATCTCTGCCGCTTGGCGATCATGACCGCGAGGTGTTCCGCCATCGCCGGGTCAGTCTTTTCAACTTGCCGTTTTTGCTCCTGCGCATTCTTCACGTCACCTAACATCAGGTAACTAACAGCAGCGTTGTAATGAAACGAAGGGTCATTGGGATTTAAGTTGATGGCCTTCCGGTGTAAAGCTATTGCCTCGCGCGGTCGTCCTGATTTCGACAGGGCCACGGCCAGGCTGTCATACGCCAGCGGGAAATCCGGATGCTCGCGAATCAAGATTCGGTAGACGAATTCCGCATACTTGACCTGACCCAGCCGATCGTAAGTCACGCCCATGTTGTAACGCGCTCTCACGAACGAGCCGTCGAGATTCACGGCTTGTTGGAACGCGCGCAGCGCCGCTTGATATTGCTTCAATTCGCCGAGCGCCTCACCGAGATTGTTTTGCGCCTCAGCCGAACCGGGATTCAACGAACTTGCGCCGCGAAAAGAATTGGCGGCCTTATCGAACCGGCCGGTTCCCATATAGATGTTGCCTGCACGTATCAGCGCGCTCGAGGCTATGGCCGGGGAACTCCGGGCGATGAGAGCGATGGTCTCGTACGCCTTGATCGCTTCGTCAGGTTGGTTACGCTGCTCTGCCGTCTGGGCGACACGGGTCAGCCGCTGCGCCTCTCGCACGGGGTCCGCGTTTGTCTGCGCCTTAGCCGTCGCGCAAACAAACAGCAGCGACAAACTCAGAATTAGGGATTGGTTTGACCGTCTCATTTCAACCAGGATGCCGTGCGGTCGCATCTCATTACTCAAGAAACAGACAATCGCCGGGTAAATCTGGGAAAATTTCCTTATTCGTAGTATGAATGTACTCGTAAACCCCGAATTACTTAAAACGGTTCTAACGACAAGGAGGTTTTTCCTCAAATGACCAAATGGCTTCTCTTGCTCCTGGCGGTATTGGTGTCGGCGCCTGCAGCCCTGGCCCAAAGCAGCGACTACTCGCGGTATGAATTTTACGGCGGGTACGCTTACCAACGAGCGAATAATAACGCCCGTGACATTTCCAGTAACGGCTCGACCTTCAACGGCACCCAGGTCATCCTGGGCAGCCGCGATCAGGCATATAACGGCTTCACCGCTGAATTCAATCAGAACCCCTGGCGGCACGTCGGGTTGGTGACGAGCTTCACGGGTGTGTATGACCGGACGCCTTATGTCAACACGGTGAACGGAACTTCGTTCAGCGCCAAGGCCCAACGTTACGATTTATTGTTCGGTCCGCGTTACAACTTCCGGCTTGGCAAAATCAATCCGTTCGTCGAAGGCATGGCGGGATTTGAGCACATGCGCGTCAGCTTCAGCCAGAACATCACGAACGCAGTTCGCGCCGATACGGCCTTTGCCATGGCGTTGGGCGGCGGCGTCGATGTTCACGTGAGCGATCACTTCGACATTCGCGCGATTCAGGCCGACTATGTGCCGACGTTCTACAACGGGACGCACCAGAATAATTATCGGGTGGGCGCCGGTGTGAAGATCAAGTTTGTCGACCCGTAAGCACAGTCATGAGTGCTCAATTGACGGATGAATTCACCGATGGTGCGGCTCGGAGAGACGAAGTCTGTCAATGAATGTCTAGACGATGGGCTTGTTGTTTGGCAGAAGAATTGTCCACAGATTACTCAGATTACACAGATAAGAAACTGCAGCGCAGAAGGGCGGCTACACTAACAGAAACTATACTCAGCCGCTTTCTGATCTATGTAATCTGCATAATCTGTGGATAATTTCTTAGCTCTTATTTCTTAATTCCAGGAACCTCGCGGCTAGTTTTGGACCGACGCCTTCATCTTCATGCTTGAAGAAGACGAAGGCGTCGTTCCATTTTTGATTCTGCACCCGGCCCAGCCAGTTCGCGAGATCGTCATCTTCATAATTGATCCGCCGCAAACGCAGATAACCCCACGACGCAGTGCTGACGATTTCATGAAGCGGTTTTTCGTCGGTGTCTGAAACCACGAGGGCGCAGTTCTTCGCTCGCAACGCGTCCATAATCTCATCGTCGAACCAGCTTTCGTGACGAAACTCAAAAGCTGCCGGCTTATCGTCAGGCAACAGCGCCAGAAAATTCTTTAGCCGCTCGGCGTCCTTTTTCGAATTCGGCGGCAGCTGAAACAGCACCACCCCCAGCCGATCGCCCAACAGCGCCGCCGTTTCCAGAAGGTATTTCGTCTCGTCGGCGCAGTTGTTGAGACGCTTGATGTGCGTAATTCGCTGGGTCGCTTTAATTGAGAAGCGAAACTCCGGCGGTACCTGATCGCGCCAGTTTTCAATCATCGAAGCCTGCGGCAGCCGATAGAACGTGTTGTTGATTTCAACGGCGGGTAGTTGGCGGGAGTAGTAAGCCAGCATCTCTTTCGCCGGCAGGTCTTCGGGATAGAAGTTGCCCTTCCATTCCTTGTAGCTGTAGCCGCTGGTGCCGACGTGCAGGTTCATGCGGGACAACTCCTCCTCACGAAATCGCGCGCGCGATCAAGAACGCCGCGCCCGCCGCTACGCTTCCAATTAACGCGGTCTGCAAGGCACTGCGCAGAGGACGCGTGCCGGTGTAGCGTCCCTTCACAAATCCGAAGACAAACAACGCGACCAACGTCAAAGCGACCGAGGACAAGAGCGCGACTATGATCGTCACGCGATGAAACAGAGTCGCAAAAATATAAGGCGCCAGAGGGATCAATCCACCGGCGATGTATGACAAGGCGATCGTCAGCGCACTCACCAGCGCCCGCTTGGGATCAGGTTTTTCCAGTCCCAGCTCGAACCGCATCATGAAATCAACCCACTTCTGCGGGTGTTTGGAGAGTGCTTCGACGATCGGCGCGCTCTCCTTAGCCGTCAGTCCATATGAATGAAAGACCTGGGCCACCTCGCGCATTTCCTCTTCGGGAATCTCTTTGACTTCGCGCTTCTCGCGCTCGCGCTCTTTCGCGTAATGCTCGGCGTCACTCTTGGCCGCGAGATAACCTCCGAGTCCCATCGCGATCGAACCGGCCGCGATTTCCGCCAGGCCGGCCGTGACGATGATCCCGGCGCTGTCGATCGCTCCGGTCAATCCGGCGGCCAGCGCAAACGGCACAGTCAATCCGTCGGACATGCCGATGACGATATCGCGGACGGTCTCGCCCGCGGTGAAGTGCTTTTCTGTGTGACGTGTCTGCGGCATCTTTGGTGAGGTCCGTACCCCGCGTCAGCGGGTGGGATAAATTAGTAACCTATGTTAGCTGTTTGATCCATCCGCTCACGCGGATGGTACTGACTCGTTGTAGTTTTCGGCAATCAATCATGATCAGAATTTTCCAATCAGCACCAGAAACCCTATCACGATGAATGCGGCGCCCGCGA
>DATANL010000768.1:0-3794 GCA_036266295.1 Pyrinomonadaceae bacterium
GCCGCTAATTGCCGTTGTCGCTCATGTCCAACAGATCGAGCCGCGTGATGATCCCGGTGATGCGTCCGTATTCCTCAATCAGGACCGCCTGACTCGTGCGTAGTTTCCGCGAGACTACGTTGACGTCGTCATCGACATCAACCACCGGAAAACTCTTCTCCATGACGTCGCGCACCGGCGAGTCCATTAACTCGCGATCGTTGAAGACCTTGGTCAGTAAGTGATTCTCGCGCAGCGAGCCCACCGGTTTTCCATCTTCCAGGACGGGAACCTGGGTCAGCCCCATTTCGTTCATTTTGGCCAGCGTGGCGCCAACTAAATCACCGGGAGCCACCGCTATTAATTCAGCGGGCGCGGCTTTGCTTTTCGTTTCGCCAATCAATCCGGCGGTGATCTTCTGCGGTTCCAGCAGTCGCTTTTCTTTCATCCATTCATCTGAATGGAACTTCGAAAGATAGTGCTCGCCCGTATCGCAAACGATGAATACGACGACCGCATCCTCGTCGAGGTCGCGGGCAATACGCAGCGCCGCGGCGAAGTTCGTGCCCGTCGAACCTCCGCAAAAGATTCCTTCGACGCGGCTCAATTGACGCGCCGATTCGAACGAGTCGTGGTCGTTGATGTTGATTACCTCGTCGACGTACTGCATGTGCGCGTTGCCCGGCAGGACTTCCTGGCCGATGCCTTCGACCAGATAAGGCGTGGTCTCCGGCACCTTGCCGGTCTCTTTGTAGGTTTTGTAGATCGAGCCGAACGGGTCCGCACCGATGATTTTGATGTTCGGGTTTTTCTCTTTCAGATATCGGCCGGTCCCGGAGATGGTTCCACCTGTGCCGATGCCGGAAACGAAATGCGTGATCTTTCCGTCAGTCTGTTCCCAGAGTTCCGGCCCGGTGGTGCGATAGTGCGCTTCCGGATTTGCCGGGTGCGAATATTGATCGGGATAAAACGAATTCGGCGTCTCGGCCGCGATGCGCCGCGCGGTTGAGACATAGTGATCCGGCGTGCCAGGTTTTGCTGAAACCGGGGTGATGACAACGTCAGCGCCCAACGCTTTCAGATACCGCGACTTTTCGACGGACGCTTTTTCGGTCATCACGAAAATGCATTTGTAACCTTTGACCGACGCGGCGATGGCCAGGCCGATGCCCGTATTGCCGGACGTTGCTTCGACGATCGTGCCGCCGGGTTTCAATTTACCCTCGCGCTCGGCCGCACTAATCATCGAGATGCCGATGCGGTCCTTCACCGAAAAACCGGGATTAAGATTCTCCATCTTGGCGAGAATCAGCGGCTTCAAACCTTTGCTGAGGCGATTGATTTTGATTAAGGGCGTGTTTCCGATTAATTCCAGCACGCTCTGTCGGTAGTTCATGTTAGGTTAATCGTGCGCGAAGTTTTCTGTTTGCGGATCGACGACAGGACATTTTGTGCGAAGTGCATCAGTTTTGCAAAACACAAAAGAGAGAACCTCGCTTGACTACGATGTCTCGCGACGTTAAATTTTCATCTCCGCTGTGGGCCGATAGCTCAGTTGGTAGAGCAGCTGACTCTTAATCAGCGGGTCGCAGGTTCGAGCCCTGCTCGGCTCACCACTAGAATCAATAAGTTAGGGCATCCGATTTGGATGCCCTTTCTTGTTTGTGTGCCCATGGTGTGCCAAGTTTCCAAATTAGTGCCCTACAAGCGATCGAAGGTGTCCGCAATTGCTCAATCGTTTAGCCGCGCCGACAGGTATTCAGCAAACCTCGGATCGTCTCTCAGCGGATCGAGTTGCGGATCGTATTTGAGCAGGGCCGTCATCGAACGGTCATGCCGAAGTTTTTTCAGGCATCTGAACGCGGTGTCCTTGTCTCCCATGGCCCCGTACAGCATCGCCAGGTCATAGTCGGTGATCTGCTCGCGTTGCTTCTGAAGCAGGGCGGAAAGAGCGCGTGAAGCCTCGAGGCGATGGCCCGCGGCCGCCTGTGCGTAGACTCTTCCCTGGTTGAACCACAATGGATAACTGTCCTTGAGTTTGTTGAATTCGTTTTCCGCTTCCTGAAAACGCCGCTGTTGGACGTAAGTCTGGCCCAGGTTGTAGTGCGCGGCGTTCAATTCGGGTTGCAGTTCGATCGCCTTCTTCAAGGAGGTGATGGCCTCGTCAGGCCGGCGGGCCATCACGAGCACATAAGCCAGGGCGGTGTTGCTGACGGGCGAAACCGGATCGAGATCCTGCGCCAGCTTCATTTGATCGAGCGCTTCCTGGAGCCGGGAATTCCACAACAAAAAGTACCCGTACCTGAGGTGTGCCAGCGCATAACTGGGATTGAGTGCGAGCGCCCGGCGAAAATGGCGGTCGGCGCCGTCGTAATCCATGTCCGCAAGCAGCAGGCCTGCCTTGACGGTATGAGCTTCAGCCAACGCTTCGTTCAGTTCCAGCGCGCGCGTGATCTGCTCTTCAGCTTTTTTCTTCAATTCGGCGTGGCTCGACGGTTCGCGACTCGAAGTCAATTGGTAGCAGTCCGCCAGAAACACTCGGGCCAGCGCAAAGTTGGAATCAATCTTTACTGCCTCTTCCAGGTATTGGATCGCGCGCGGCAAATTGTCCGGGTTCCTCCGGTTCCAGAAGTAAAGGCCGTTTATATAAGCCTTGTATGCCGCGGCATCTTTGGTGAGGCTGGTGGTTGCCAAATCGCGTGCGCGATCCGCAGAGGGCGCCAACGCTGCGGCCATCCGGTCAGAAATCGAGTCCTGCAAGGCGAAGAGACTTTCGTATCGCTCGTCAAAGGTTCCCGACCAAATCGTTGTGCCGTCGCTGACTCGCAGAAGCTGAGCGCTGACGCGAACGCGATCACCTTCGCGCTGCACCGTTCCGTCGAGAATCGCCTCAACTCCTAGATCTCTGCCGATCGAGCGCGCATCCTTTTCGCGCGCCGCATATTTGAAAACGGAACTCGTAGGCAAAACTGAGCCCTGGTCCAGATGACTAAGCCTGATAATCAACGAATCGGCCATCCCCAGACTCATCAAGTTAGGGTCCGTATCGATGCCTATGGTCTTGAAGGGCAACACGGCGATCGACTTTGAAGCAAAGCTCGTTTGCGGGGAAGACTTCCGCACTGCCAGATAGGCGCCGACTGCTGTCGTCAGCAACACGCATCCAACCAGAACCAGCAGAGCGGTGCGGCGTCCGACGACCCGAAGCGGCGCCAGGTTCGTCAGGGCAGACGCCGGCTCGGAATCGGATAGCAAGTGCTCTTCAATCACAATCCGGGTGTCGGTGCATTCATGACTCAACACTTCATTGTCGGCGCCGACAAATTCATGGACACCGGCCACAAAGCGATAACCGCGTTTGGAAATCGTCTCGATGTACGGCTGTCCGCCTTCACTTGCGGAGAGAGCTTTCCGGAGGAGTGAAATATTTTGGGTTAGGCTGCTTTCCTCGACAAAGCTGTCCGGCCAAAGCGTTTCCATCAGCGTTTGCTTCGTGACCACGTGCCCGTTGTTTTCGACCAGGACGAGCAGTGTGTCGATGAGCTTGGGCGTAAGTGGCATCACCTCATTGCGTCGCAGCAAAAGACGTTCAGCGACGTTGAGACGGAACGGGCCGAATTCGTAATACCGAAGAAGTTGTTGTTCCATGGTTCGATGGCCTCTCAATCAGGAATCTATCAAGAGTTTGTCAGCAAAAATTTGAGACCTTCAGCGCCGAATGTTCTATGGTGGGGCGCTTTGGCGCGGGCCCGCTTCGGTTGATGTCAGTTTGAAAACCGAAGCCTGGTCCCGGCCCCGACTTGCTTCTGCTCAAC
>DATANL010000769.1:0-5665 GCA_036266295.1 Pyrinomonadaceae bacterium
CGCTGAGAGCCCGTGCAGGAAACCGTTGCGGACATCGGCCGGCAAATCTTTGAAAGCAATCCCCGCGTCTGCCTTGAAATGATTGATGACAGCCACAAGAGCGCTGCGCAAATAAGCGGAACCAGCCTTGTCGGCATCGCCCATGAACGGAAGTTGCTCGGCCGGCTTCCCGGCGTCGGGAATCAGCTTGGCTGCGTCAATTTCCATGACCGTTCCCAATCCATGACAGTGCCGACAGGCGCCGTAGGCGGAATTGAACGAGAACGAGCGCGGCTCGAGCGGCGGCACGTTGATGCCGCAGTTCACGCACGCCATCTTTTCGGAATACAACTTCTCTTCGCCGTCGATGATTGAAACCAAAACCGCGCCGCCAGTCAGCTTTAAAGCGGTGCGAATTGATTCTCCCAGCCGCTCGTTAATGCCCGGCTTGATCAGCAGACGATCGATCACCGCTTCGATTGAATGGTTGCGGCGTTTATCGAGACGGATCTCTTCGTCGAGCGAGCGCAACTCGCCGTCGACTCGCGCGCGAATGAAACCATCGCGGGCCAGCTTCGCGATCTCTTTTTTGAATTCGCCTTTGCGGCCGCGCACGATGGGCGCCAGTATCATGACGCGCTCGCCTTCCGGCAAAGCCAGCACGCTTTGCAAAATCTGCTCGACGCTCTGGCGGGTGATGGGCTGCCCGCACTGCGGACAATGCGGCTGTCCGATCGCCGAAAACAGCAAACGCAGGTAATCGTAAATTTCAGTAACAGTTCCGATGGTGGAACGCGGACTGCGGGCGACGGTTTTTTGTTCGATCGAAATCGCCGGCGACAGTCCTTCAACAGAATCGACGTCAGGCTTTTCCAATTGATCGAGAAATTGCCGCGCGTATGCCGAGAGAGATTCTACGTAGCGGCGCTGCCCCTCGGCGTAAATCGTGTCGAACGCCAGCGAAGACTTGCCGGAACCGGAAAGCCCGGTGATGACGGTCAATTTGTCGCGTGGGATGTCGACGTCGATGTTCTTGAGGTTGTGCTGGCGGGCCCCCCGGACGCTGATGCGATCTATTGCCATAGTCCTTGAAATCACGCGCGCACTGCACAGAGAAGAGTTTTACGCAGTGACGAACCGCTTATCATAACGTGCGCTCACACACGCCGCAAGCGAATGCCCCCTCGTCTTGACACTCGAAAATCGTAAACCTAGACTGCGTGTGTCACGGAGCAAACGAATTGAACCTGCCAAATGCGCTGACGCTATCCCGCATCTTCATCGTGCCCCTATTGGTCGTGGTGATCTTGACTCCTGTCTCGGAGAATTGGCTGGGAGTGCCTCGTTATTTGATTGGCATCAGCATTTTTGTGGCAGCTGCGCTCACTGATTATTTCGACGGCAAGATAGCGCGGAGCCGAAAGCAGGTATCCAAACTCGGAAAGCTGCTCGATCCCATCGCCGACAAGCTGCTCATCTCTGCTGCCTTGATCTCTTTGGTAGAGCATCAACTGGCGCCCGCGTGGGCCGTCGTCATCATCGTCGGCCGCGAGTTCGCTGTGACCGGGTTGCGATCCATCGCGGCGACGGAAGGTGTCGTGATTTCAGCGTCAAAGATGGGCAAGTTCAAAATGGTGGCCCAGGTGGTAACTGTCGGATTGCTGATTCTTTCGATCTCTCCGGGACAATCACCGCACGTCTCGAATTTCGGTAAGCCGTTTCCGGCGATCACCTTCTGGACTGTTCCCGAATTGCGCATCGCATGGTCGCATCTGTTTGGACCGGAACCTACGACCTGGAATGATTGGCAGGTGCTGCTCTACACGGCCGGACGCGCACTGCTTTGGGTCGTAGTGATTTCTTCATTCATTTCGATGTGGGGATACTTTCGAGCGTTCTTCACCGACGTGGTTCGGAAAGACAAACCAGCGCTGAAACCAACTTCGTCGCCGGCGCCGACCACGCAGTGATCTGTCAGAACCGCGAGCGGTAGCGACCGGATCAATTGACTCTGATCGGTAGCCTTTGGACCCGGTCGCTACCGCTCCCGGTTCTGACACTTCGGCAAAGCAAAAAAGGCTCTTCAGCATTACTGCTGAAGAGCCTTAACTGTTTCGAGCGAAGCCGCGACGCTACTGCTGTGGTTGCGGCGTTGGTGTCGCTTGCGGATCCGGCGTCTTTCGCAGAGTCGGTGGCGGAGCCGCTTTAGGATCAGCCTTCTGCGTGTTGTCCGGAGTTGTCGTGGTCGTCGTCGGATCGTCCGGTGTCGGCTGGCGGCGCTTCAATGTCGGACGTCCCGGTGTGCCATCGTCATTGCCGGCAATCGCCCCAGTGGAACTGACGCGTGCGTTTGACAAACGGAGCAGCCGGTTCTTCACACGCTGAAACTCCGAGGAACTGATGACGTACTCTTCGCGCTCAGGAAAACGCGCCGCTAAAGCTATCGCTGATTGTCGGCGGTCGGCAGGAGCTGGGTGATCCTGAAACATCCTCGCAATCGTGCCCGGCTTCTTTTTATTCTTCGCTTCCAGCTTCTCGAACATTGTGGCCATCGCGCCCGGATCGTAACCGGCGGCCCACATGTATTGAACACCGAGTTTGTCGGCTTCTTCTTCGGCGCCGCGACTGAACTTTAAGAACGCCAGGCCTTCAAAAAACTGGCCACCGTTATAGAGAACCTGACTGGCAATGGGAACGCCCAGCAGGATGGTCGCCAGCATTCCGTAATCGATAATCTCCATCTTGCGCTCGTTTTCCATGGCGTGACGAGCTGCGACGTGGGCGATCTCATGCGCCATCACACCCGCAAGTTCCGCTTCATTATCTGCGGCCAGAATCAAGCCCTTGTTGACGTAAAAGAATCCACCCGGCAGTGCGAACGCGTTAACTTCATCTGAATCGATGACGCGAATAGTAAACGGCACTTTCGCGTCCGAGTGCAGCACGATGTTCTGGCCCACACGGTTGACGTATTCGGTAATGATCGGATCGTCTACAAACTTCGCTTCCTTGTCGACCTGTGCAGCCAACATCCGGCCCATCTTAACTTCCTTCTCAGTGCCGGAGGCCAACTTGCCCCATAGCCCCTTGTTGATGTTCCGCTTCCCGATCATTTCCGGGTCGTCATTCGGAGACAACGGTCTCTTGGCCGAAGCCTGGGTCTGGGCCGTCTGCGGACTGGATGAAGCTTTCGCTTTATCCGTCGATGATGACTCTGATTGTTTTTGGTCCGTGGTGGTTGGAGCGGTCTGTTGGGCGGTTTTATCCTTGGTCTGACCCTGATCCTTGCTCTGCTGTGGCGCCGCGAATGAACTTACACTGCCGATCCACAGGCTGGCTCCCAAGCCGAATGCGATGACGGCACGAGAGAGGTGAAATTTCATTGAAACCTCCAAAACTACATGGGGCCGGGAGAAAATTTTGTGACTCTTCTCCTCGGTGGGCCACCTCAGTCGAGCGACCCTTTGGTTTTTCCCGGGGGCAGCGCCCGAGGCTGCGGCACTGCAACGATTAAACGCACCGCTATGATGCGCACTTTGCTCAATAAGGTTGCGCCGCGAATCCGCGACCCGCTTTTTTCGTTGAGCTGTGTGGCATCGCGCGTCATTATACGCCACACACAGGCGAAAACCTATGGAAATTGCTTGACGATCCGGCGACATGCTAGAGTCCGAGCCCACGCGAGGTAGCCAGTTGAAGACCCAGACGAAGAACCGCCGCGGCGCTTCGCCGGCGCGCCCGGAATCGAAAAAATTATCGGTCGGAATAATCGGAGTCGGGCGCCTGGGATTGGCGCTCGGTCGCTCGCTACGAAAGTCGGGCCACCCAATCACTGTCGCTATCGCGCGAACTGAAAAAACCGCGAGACGTGCCGCGCGTCTGCTGGCCACCACCGGCGTTTCGTTGGGAACGCGAACAATCGATCAATTGAAAGACAAGCAGCGGGCCCAACTGCAACAGAGCGATCTGCTAATTATCGCGACACCCGATGACGCCATTCCCCTGGTTGCCGAACAAATTGCCACACTGTTCGAGGCGCGCCCGAACGATCGCGATAAGAATCCGCGCAACCGGGCCGTCGTCCTTCACACCAGCGGCGCACTTGCTTCAGATGTGCTGAAACCGATCAGAGCACGAGGGCTCGCCACCGGTTCACTTCATCCTTTGATTTCGATCGGCAGTTCCGCCGCTTCAGAGCGATCATTCTCGGGCGTCTACTTCTCTCTGGAAGGCGATCCCGCAGCCGTTCGCGCGGGAAAGAAGTTGGTTCGCGAACTCGGCGGTAACAGTTTTGTGATAGATGCGCAGCGCAAGCCGCTGTATCACGCCGCGGCTTTGATGGCGTCGCCGAATTTGACGGCCCTGATCGACATCGCGGTTGAGATGATGAGTTACTGTGGTTTTTCGTCCGCGGAAGCCCGCAGGATGTTGTTGCCACTAATTGTCAGCACCGTGGACAATCTCAGATTCGAAGATACTCAAGCCGCCCTGACCGGAACATTCAAGCGTGGCGACATTGCCACCGCGAAGATCCATCTCGACGCGATTGCGTCAGAACGACTCACAGACGCGATGAGAGCTTACTTGACCCTCGGCAAGCGATCCTTAACGCTGTCAAATATTTCGGAGAAGAAGAAGCGCACCATCGAATCACTCTTGAACGAGGCGATGAATCATGCGCGGCGCCGCTGACCACTCCAACCTATCGATCGATCGGGGCATCAAACTCCGGCTCTACGTAATTAACAAGTCTTAACAAAATAGTTGGAACCGGATCTAAATCTCGTGCGTCTCTGTTTATACCCGGACTCGATATGTTTAGCTCACGGTTTCTTATTACATACATAAAAGGGAATAATCATGAGTACGACTCAAGCAGCTCTTCTAGACTCCATGTCGAAATCGACACTGCGCGGGCTTCCTTCGCGCAAAGCAGTAGCCGCCGAGCGGCTGAACAAAATCAGACAGATGGCTTCGGCTTTGATTGAGGAAGCCGAATTGCTCGAACACGAAAATGGCCTGGCTGAGACTAACGCCACGGTCGAAAGCCTGAACCTGAAATCACGCCTCGACTTTTTTGATGAGGTGCGCCGTTTCGAAGTACGTTTAATTACCCGAGCTTTGGAAGTGACCGGCGGCAATCAAGCACGTGCCGCCAAGTTGTTAGGGTTGGGAACCACCACTCTCAACTACAAAATCAAGGCTTACGAAATCAAGGCCGCTTAGCATCTTCAATCGCCCGGGCTAGTTGACCGCTTCCGATTCTTCGGGAGCGATCAACTGCTGCTCGGTGACCGTCAGGATACGCTCGTCGAACAGGTTGGAATCGACCAGCGTCTGCACCACATACTCGCCTGAAACCGGAAAAGTCACGTTTACAAAAAAGCTGATGTTATCAGCCGAGCCATGACTGATCTCGAAGCGGGCCGGCTGTGAAACGACCAGGGCCTGTTGTCGATCAGGCAGCAGGATTCTCACTTCCGACAAGTGCGCACCGTCGCCGCGCCAATGATTTACGACCGCAAGTTTGGGCAGCCACACCGGCATTTGCGGAACGATGATCGTCTGGAAGACTCCCATGTACGAAAGCTTGTTACCAACTTCCAACCGCACGTCATCGCAGAAGAGTGTGTAGGCCAGTTCGAGTTTTGATTCTTCGGTTGCGCTCATGATGAGTTCCCTCTCC
>DATANL010000770.1:0-4150 GCA_036266295.1 Pyrinomonadaceae bacterium
CATTCTAAGGTTGCGCCTTGATCCGGCCGCTACCGCTCGCGGTTCTGACACAATATGAAGATCGCACTTAAGTACGGCGTCGCCGTCACCCTTATCATTGCTGCCTGGGTGGCGCTGAAACATTTTGTCCTCCATCTGCAAGGCCCGAGCGCCCAGATGACTGACATCGCAGTTTTCAATCTGACTGCGATTGTCGCACTGGGAATGGGAATCAAAGAGAAAAGAGCGGCGAATGGAGATCGGCTGACGTTTCTGCAGGGTCTGGGGACGGGAGTCTCGATCGCAATTACCTACGCGATTCTGACGAGTTTGTATTTCGTTCTTCTGCTCAAACTCGTCGGTCCCGGATTGATGCAACAGGAGGGCGAGACCAGCGTCGCCCAGGCTTTCGTCGGAGTATCGATTGGCTTCGCGATGTTCGGAACGATCTTCTCAGCGTTGATCTCAATGGTCCTGCGGAAGAGTTAAGGCTTCTTGGATCAGCCGCTGCTGTTCACGCACATGCACGGCATAGTTGCCGGTCGCCGGACTCGGTGATTCAGCGCGGCCGACGTAACGCAGGCGGTCACCGCCGGTCACCATGTCTTCGAACTTGCCTTCGACAAAAGTCCAACCGCCCATGTTCTTCGGCTCTTCCTGACACCAGACGAGATCTTTCGCGTTCGGATAGTTCGCGATCGCTTCTTCAACCGCGGTCAGCGGAAATGGATAAAACTGTTCGATACGAATGATGGCCACGCCGGCTTGCTGGGCTTCTCGCTTCTTGCGCGCCTCGCTCAAATCGTAAAAGACCTTGCCGCTACAAAAGACGAGACGTTGAACTGTTGCGGCGTCATTAATCTCTGAATCGACAATCAATGGTTGGAAGCCGCCGCTCGTCAATTGATCGAGTGATGAGCTGGCGGCCGGCAATCGCAACAGACTCTTTGGTGTCATTACGATCAGCGGGCGTTCGAAACCCTCGCGCACTTGTCGCCGCAGCAGATGAAAATATTGCGCGGGCGTAGTCGGATAACAGACGCAGATATTGTTGGCCGCGCAGAGTTGCAGAAACCGTTCGAGCCGCGCGCTCGAGTGCTCGGGACCCTGACCTTCATAGCCGTGCGGCAGCAGCATCGTGAGCCGCGACCTCTGTTTCCACTTGTCTTCGCTCGCCGTCACATATTGATCGATGATCGATTGGGCCACGTTATTGAAATCGCCGAACTGGGCCTCCCACATGACCAGCGCGTCTTTCGAAATCACGGAATAGCCGTATTCGAATCCGAGGACGCCGGCTTCTGAGAGCGAACTGTCAAAAACTTCAAAGCGACCGTTGGCGGCGTCGGGTGCGCGTAAGTCAGACAGCGGGGCCCAACTTTCTCCTGTTTGCGTGTCGTATAAAACGGCGTGACGTTGGCTGAATGTGCCGCGTCCGGAATCCTGACCGCTCAAGCGTACGTAGGTGCCATCGAGCGCGAGCGAGCCGAACGCGATTGCTTCCGCGAAGGCCCAATCCATCGGCAAGGAACCGTCGCCCATTTTCGCGCGCCGGGCCAACTGGCTGACCATCTTTGGATTAAGGTTGAATCCTTCGGGCACCACGGAAATTTGCCGCGTGATTTGATTGATGCTCTCAGCGGTGACCGCGGTTTCGACGATTTCTGAACCGTCTATCTCAACGACTTCAGGTTCCTTTGCCGGGCCGGCAGCCTTCTGTTCGGCGGCAACCTTCTTGGCCCGCGCCTGCGCGTCTTCGTAACGACGGATGCGCTCGGCAATCAATTCATTTACCGCAGCTTCGTCGAGTACACCTTCCTGCACCAGTCGCTGCGCATAGATCGTTCTGACGCCGGTGTGTTCTTTGACCCGGCTGTACATCAGTGGTTGCGTGTAGCTGGGCTCGTCGCTTTCATTGTGGCCGAGGCGACGAAATCCGACTACGTCGAGCACCACGTCTTTCTTGAATCGCTGACGATAGCCGAGCGCAATCCGTAACGTGCGATAAGCAGCTTCCGGATCGTCACCGTTGATATGAAAAATTGGCGACTGCGTGATCCGGGCGACGTCGGTCGAATAAATCGAAGAACGTCCGGATTCCGGCGACGTCGTGAAACCGATCTGGTTATTGATGATGATGTGAATCGTGCCGCCGGTGCGATAGCCGCGCAACTGGGCCAATTGCAACGTCTCCATCACGATGCCCTGTCCGGCAAAAGCGGCGTCGCCGTGCAACAAGACGGGTAGCGATTGACTCATGGCTTCGTCACGCGACTGTCCGCGCTCGGCAATCGCCTGGTCTTGTCCGGCGCGCGCCATTCCTTCGACGACCGGATCGACTGCTTCGAGATGGCTGGGGTTGGGCGAGAGTCTCAGGGCGATCTTCTTGCCGGTCGCAGTCTCGCGTTCACCCACCGCGCCCTGATGATATTTGACGTCGCCCTCGTCGGCCGGAAACTCCGGATGGATCGAGCCCTCGAAAGACGTGAAGATGCGTTCGCAGAAGTGGCCGATGACGTTGGCCAGCACATTCAAACGGCCGCGGTGGGCCATGCCCAGCGTGATCGATTCGACGCCCAGCTCGCCCGCGCGCTCGATCAATTGATCGAGCAGCGCAATGATGGTTTCGCACCCCTCAATCGAAAATCTCTTTTGACCGAGGTACTTGGTATTGAGAAATCGTTCGAACTGCTCGGCCGAAATCAGTTTCCAAAGCATGCGCTGCTTGATTTCGGCATCGATTGGTTCCGGCTGGACGAATTCGCGGCGAATCTGTTCGCGCAACCAAACCTTCTCGTCCTTGCTGAGAATGTGACGGTATTCCGTGCCGACTTTGCCGCAATAAGCGCGTTGCAGGATGTCCAGAATTTCGCGCAGCGTCGCTGTCTCAGTCCCGGCCAGGCCGCCGGTGATGAACAAACGATCGAGGTCCCAGATCGTCAGGCCATAGGTTTCAATATCGAGTTCAGGATGGTACAGCAACGGCATCGCGTGCAGCGGATCGATGTCCGCGAGTAAGTGACCGCGCACCCGATACGAGTTGATCAATTCCATCACCCGCGCCTGACGCACAGACTGCTCATGCATCTGGTCCGATCCGAGAAATAGCGGATTGCGATCGACGTTCCAGCGCAAAGGCGCGTGGGCAATCTCCAGATCAGCAAAGATGTCTTCGTAGAATCGATCTTTCCCCAGCAGCAATTCATGTAAGCGCGCCAGGAAAGACCCGGACTCGGCGCCCTGCACGATGCGATGATCGTAGGTGCTGCTGATGGTGATGGCCTTGCTGATGCCAAGCTGCGGCAGAATTGCCGGGTGAATCGATTGATATTCGGCGGGGAACTCGATCGCGCCGGTAGCGATGATGACTGACTGTCCGGCCATGAGCCGGGGCGTTGAAGCAACCGTGCCAATGGTCCCTGGGTTGGTCAACGAGATAGTCGTGCCCTGAAAGTCAGAAATCTGCAGCTTGCCTTCGCGCGCGCGTTTGATGACATCGTCATACGCCTTGAGAAAATCAGAGAAGCTCAACGCGCCCGCGTTCTTGATGTTCGGAACCAGCAGCGATCGCGTCCCGTCCTTCTTTTCCAGGTCGATGGCAATTCCCAGATTGACCGGAGCCCGCTTGATGCGCGAGGGCTGACCGTCGACGACCTCAAAGCCGTCGTTCATCCGCGGAAACTGTTCGAGCGCGCGCAAGATTGCGTATGCGATCAAATGCGTGAACGAAGCTTTGCGGCGACCGCGGTCCTGCAAATGACGATTGATGAGACGACGATTCTCGTCGAGCAGCTTGACGGGAATTCTTCTTTGCGACGTCGCGGTCGGAACAGAGAGACTGGTCTCCATGTTCTCGACGATCTTAAGCGCTGGACCGCGAATCGGAACGCGCTCGGCGGTGGATTCGCCGGTTGCCGCAGGAGCTTTTACAGGTTGGGCAGGTTTGGCTTTCGCGGGCTTGGCGGCCGCTCCATCGCTCGCAGGGTCCGCGGCCGCGACGGCCGTTTGCCGGGCCGACGTGGCCGCGTCGCCGTTCGAGCCGATAAGTTCTTCAAAATATGATCGCCATGACTCGTCCACCAGCGATGGATTGCTTTGCCATCGGGCGAGCAAAGTCTCGACGTAGGTCGCGTTAGCGCCAAAATTCTCGGCGATGATTTGAGAAAAATCA
>DATANL010000771.1:0-3800 GCA_036266295.1 Pyrinomonadaceae bacterium
CGCGTCGGAGCGGATCGACAATTTCACCTTCCAGCGATCGAGCATTTGTGGATCCAAAGCTAGAACGCCCGCACGCGTCACATCTTGCGGCGGCGTGACCAGCGTGGCCATGCGGTCGTAAACACTTGCGCGTTCGTTGCGTTCAGAGCGCAGCAGCAGGTACCACAGCGTCATAGCATCGCGCGGCCGCGCTTCGCCGAGCACCGTCGTCAGCGCCGCGCTCTTTTCATTTGCGCTCGCAGCAAAATCAAATGTCCCCAGCGCGGACCGGAAAGACTGCGTCGCGTCCTCATAGTAAGGCGTGCCGGGACCAAACCCACGTTTCATCGCGCAAGCCGCACCGGCGGGAACGGTCGATTCGCGATCCATCAATTGCAGCGCGACCCAGCCGAGCGTCACGTGCAGGATGGTGTTGCCGTCGTCGTCCACGTCGAGCGTATAAGCGCAGCCCAAATCTTCGGCGACGCCCGACGGCGTATTCACGAAGAAAAGTTTTGGCGGCGCCGAGATGACCGCGCTCAAACTCCCACGTTCCAACTCGAGCCGGTGCTCTTCAGGATTTGTTTCCAGCAGACGCACGCGGCTATTCGGATCAATTTCAACTCTGCCAATCGTCGCTACGTCTATCTGCGCGCGCGACGTGGCATCAGTCTCGAGCAATTGACCGATGCCGAGCTTGCTTGATTCACCAATCGCCTGCGAGTTGATTCGCGGGGCGCCGCCCAGACTTGCGACGTGCCATTGGCCTTCCGCAGACCGCGCCGGTTGCAACCAGAGCACGACACCAACCACCAAAACTACTGCGAACGCGACGGCGACCGGCTTCAGAAACCACAGCCGCGGTTTCGAATTTGGATGATCAAGCCTGGCGGCAATTCCTGACCAGAGATCCTCAGGCGCCGGTACGATTTCAATTTGGTTGGCGATGCCAATGCCTGATTTCACCGCGTCAAATTCTGCGCGGCATCTGGTGCAGACGAGCAGATGCTCCGCTACCCGATTGCTTTCGGCCGGCGTCAGTTCGCCGTCGAAGTACGCCGCACTCAAAGATGAAACATGGTTCCCGAACATAATTTCATTGCCGCCCTTGCGGCGACAACTCCCTCAAAACTGATCTTTCAAGTGGCCCAAACGTCGTCCCAGAGCTTTGTGCGCGCGATTCAGACGCGACGCGACCGTCCCCTTCGAGCACCCGAGCACCCCGGCGATTTCTTCATAAGACAGGCCGTCGACGTATTTCAGCAGAATCGGCCAGCGCAACTTCGGCTTCAACTCGGCGATGGCCGATTGCACCCGGCCCGACAATTCTTTACGAGCGTAGCGCGCGCGCGGTGACTCGCCGGACGGCTGCGTCTGCAAAAAAGAATCGGCCAGCGAAACAAACCGCCGCTGTTTGCGATGTTCGTCATGGCACGTGTTGATGACCAGCCGGTAAAGCCAGGTCGCGAATTCAGAATCGCCGCGAAACTGGTTTATCCGCGTCATCAACTTGAGAAAGACCTGTTGCGTAACGTCGGCCGCCGCCATTTCATCGCCCGACATTGAATACATCGCGATCGAGTACACGCGATCCTTGTACTCTTCGAAGAGCACACGCAGCGCGGCGCGGTCACCTTGCTGACAAGCGGCAACGGTCCGCGAGTCGATAGATTCCTTCACTGGCTGCTGCTCTCTGGTCAGGACAATTTGATCGAGCATCGTGAATTTAGACGCCCCGCAGTTTAGTTTTCTTCCGTCAATTGAGCAAAAAAATAAAAGGCGGCAATCGCCGCCGCCTAAGTTGCGTTCGGATCCCCCCTTCTCCCTCTGGGAGAAGGGTTGGGGATGAGGGCTTGACGGTCAATCCCAAAGAAAGGTCTGACGGGAGATGAATTCGCCCTGCGAATTCATCTCCCGTCATGGTCATGCTTCGACGGCTTAGACCCTCACCCAAACCCTCTCCCAGCGGGAGAGGGCTAAAGCCTTCAACGCGTCACGTGCACCAACATCTCAGTCCCCGACTCGATCTTCAGCTCCTTGCTACCCTTAATCGCCATCGATCCGGCCCCGCCAGCGCCGCCGAGTATCAAACCGATGCCGGCGCCTTTTCCGCCGCCCGCAATCCCACCGATGATCGCGCCCGCCGTCGCTCCGATGCCGCTGCGCTTCAGCGTCTGTTTGCCGCGGCCCTCAGACTGCACGCCGCCTTCCTGATCGGTCTTGGCGCTCTCGCCGTAAACCTTCGTAACGTACCCATGCATCACGCCGCGCTTCGGCGGATCGCCGGGGAGTTCGATCGAATCAAAGGTGAGGTTCATCGTCGTGCGGCCCTTAACCGCTCCCGACTTTACGATCGATCGGATGTGACCGCGCACGGTGGCTTCGTTGAAGCGCACAGGATCGATGGCCGTCGCGGTGAACTTATCACCGGCGCGCGACTCTTTGCTCGAGAGCGTTTCGTTTAGTCGAATTTTCAGATTAGTTCCGACGGGCACGATTGGCGGGACACTCGCGCGCGGCGCCGGCTTCTTCAAGCCAGGCTTGGTCTGTGCATTCGCCAACGCGGGCAGAGTAATCAACGCCACCAACGCGGTCACCGCGATTTTCAATTTGAAGTACATACACTCCTCCTTAGACGACAGGTGCTAAATTTTCAGAGGGAAAGTTCGAGATGAATGATAGCCGCTCGACGCGCAGCTATTCAATTACGCCGCAGCTTCTGTCTTGTTCGGAGCAGCAGCCGCAATCTGAGGTTCTTCGGTATCGAAGGATCGCCGCCGCCGCACCGTCCCGTCTGATTCGAAG
The DNA here is from genome assembly GCA_036266295.1 of Pyrinomonadaceae bacterium. GTDB lineage: Bacteria > Acidobacteriota > Blastocatellia > Pyrinomonadales > Pyrinomonadaceae > UBA11740. The sequence continues at coordinate 2,785 of DATANL010000771.1, forward strand.
ATATAAGTCGAGGGTGCTTCGCGCATGATGATGTCCTGCAGACGCATCAACCCGTAGAGCAGCGCTTCCGGCCGCGGAGGACAGCCGGGAATATAGACGTCGACGGGAATACATCGATCCACGCCTTGCATGGTCGAGTAAGAATCGAATGGCCCACCGGTCGAGGCGCACGCGCCCATCGCCATGGCCCACTTGGGCTCCGGCATTTGATCGTAGACGCGCCGAACGACGGGACCCATCTTCAAGGTGACGGTGCCGGCGATGATGATGAGATCGCTTTGCCGTGGGCTGGGGCGAAAGACCCCGGCGCCGAATCGATCGATGTCGAAACGCGAAGCGCCGGTCGCCATCATTTCAATCGCGCAACAGGCAAGTCCGAAAGTCATCGGCCAAATCGCCGACTTGCGCGCCCAGTTGACGCCGAACTGAATCGGCTTCGAATCGATCATCGGCGCAGCAACCTTCTGCCGCACAAAATTCGTGATCGAATCTACCGTGGTAAGGACAAAGCCCTCGTTGTGCTCAGCCATGATTTATCTAATCCGCAATCGCTACGCCCACTCCAAAGCGCCTTTGCGCCAAGCGTAGTAGTAACCAACAACCAGGATGCCGATGAAGACGAACATCTCGATCAGCGCGAACTTGGTAAACGAGAAATCCTTCCCCATGAAAATGATGGCCCAGGGCAGCAGGAAGATCGTCTCGACATCGAAAATCAAAAAGAGCATCGCGACGATGTAGTAGCGCACCGTGAAGCGCTCGTGCGCGCCGGTTTCCGGATCGATGCCGCACTCGTAAGGCCGCATCTTCTCTTTCTCATATTTATAGGGACGAAGAAACCGTCCGAGTATCAGCGGCAGCACCGGAAAGGCAATCGCAAAAACAAAAAAGACCATTACCGGCAGGTATGCCGTCGATGGTGCTCCAATCGTTTTCGTGGTCGTCGCCGCTGCTTGTAACAAGAGCATCGCGCTGCTCAATTATTTCTTACGAGTCGTAACCGTGAATTCCGCTGC
>DATANL010000772.1:0-2805 GCA_036266295.1 Pyrinomonadaceae bacterium
CGGTCGGCAGATCGCCGCCTCTTCGAGAGTTGGCTGGCGATTGCCCGGCGGCCGGCAGCGATTGACGTTGCCAATGATCACTTCGTCGCGCTTCATGCCCATCGCTTCGATCATCTTCGTGAGCAATTGTCCCGCGCGACCCACGAAGGGTTTGCCTTGCGCGTCTTCGTCAGCGCCCGGAGCTTCGCCGACAAACATCAGCCGCGAGTTTCGATTTCCGTGAGTGTTGACGACCTGGGTGCGTCCTTCGCACAAACCGCAACGCGTGCAGTCGCCAATGTCGGTCCATATCTGTTCCAGCGTTTCAGACGTGGTTAACGCAGGTTCTGCGGGCGTCACGCTGTGGAAGAGCGCTTCGGTTTGTTGCGGCGCAGTCTTTGGCGATACGGCCTCGCGCTTAGCTGAGGTAAACGCCGCACGTGTATCGGCCGGGATCTTCGCCGGAGCTGCTGCGGTCGCTTGAGGGATCGAAGCCGGAGATGCTCCCGACTCGACCGATGCATCGAGCGCGACTTGCTCGACGCCAAGTTCCTTCAAGAATTGCGCATGCTCGCGCAAATTGCGCAGCACATCTACGAGTTCACCGTTTGTATCGTTGGACATGTGTCTGAAAGTCAGCTGGCGCTCTTCGCTCTCGGTGCGCCGTCTCTTAGTTTGATGATCTCATCGAGGATTCGATTCGCGACTTCATCTTTGGATGATAGTGGCACCACGATCGAATCGCGTCTCTCGCGGACCAGTATGGTTACCTCATTTTCGTCGGAATCAAACCCGGCATCTGCTCGCGAGACATCGTTCGCGACGATCATGTCGAGATTCTTGGCAGTCAATTTCGTCCGCGCATTTTGAATGACGTCCTTGGTTTCTGCTGCGAAGCCGACGAGCAATTGGCCTGCGATTTTTTGCCGCGCTATTTCGCCCAGGATGTCAGGCGTGCGCTCGAGTTCGAGAGTTAATCCCGATCCCGTTTTCTTTATCTTCTCCGGCGACACTTGCCTGGCCCGATAATCGGTGACCGCTGCCGCGGCGATAAAAATCGTCGCCGTCCCAAGCTCGCGCAAAACAGCGTCGCGCATTTCTTCCGCCGTTGTCGTTTTGATCACATCGATGCCTGACGGTGCAGCCGCCGTGGTTATGCCGCTGACAACGCGAACCTGCGCGCCACGTTCGCGCGCGGCTTCAGCCAGGGCAAAACCCATCTTTCCTGAAGAACGGTTGGAAATAAAGCGGACCGGATCGATGAGTTCACGAGTTGCGCCGGCGGTAATCAGAATCCGTTCGTTAGCCAGATCCACCGACGCGGGCGAATTGAATTGGACACTTTCCAGCAGCTTAAGTGCGGCCGAGACTATTCGTTCCGGCGCGCTCAACCTGCCCGGCCCAATCGTACCGCAGGCCATTTCTCCGGCGTCGGGTTCGATGAAATGCACGCCATCGCGTCGCAGCTTTTCGACATTGCGTCGCGTTGCCGGATGTTGCCACATCGCCGTGTTCATCGCCGGCGCGACCAGAACGGGTGCGGTGCAGGCCAGGTAAGTCGAGGTGATGAAGTCGTCGGCGACCCCGTTCGCTAATTTCGCCAGCGTGTTGGCCGTGGCCGGCGCGATCACGAAAAGATCTATCGTCTGGGAAAAAGTGATGTGCGCGATCGGATCAGGATTGTCGGGTGAATAATCGTCGACGATCACGTATGTTCCCGACAGCGCGCGAAAGGTGAGCGGCTGGATGAATTCGCATGCGTGACGGGTCATGGTCACGCGTACCTCGCAACCTGCACGTTGCAATCCGCGCAGAACTTCGATGGCCTTGTATGCAGCAATACCGCCGGTAACTCCTATCGCGACTTTTCTCGAATTAAGAGGTGGATTGTTCACTGGAGATGAAATTGAAATGTAACACCGCCGAATGGCACGCGCAACGAAAGTAACCGAAGCCGTCCTTATAATGCGCACCGTTTTTAAATCCCAACTGGCATTCTAAGGTCAGCACGCGCTAAAGTATGGTGCCGATGCTAAAGAAGCCGGTCCGACAGCCCGAGGGTACATCCATGTGTAGTCTTTCTGGTTCCGCGCGTTTTGTTCTTTCCGTCATGACCTTCCTGACTTTCGTGGGCGTGGCCGCAGGCCAGCGTCAGGCGGATCAGGAGTTTGGGCCGGTGGTGACGGCGTATCTGGGCTATCTGAACAATGAACAAGAAGTGGTGGATGACCGGGCGAGCCGCAGGGAAATTACGCCCGGCTACTATCGACGTAATTCAAATCGGATTCACGCCCTGCGACAAACCGCGCTGAGGCTGGTGCGTCAAAGCGGGAACGATTACGTCCCCGAACTCGAAGCCGTTACTACAGACGAGTTTAAGACGATATTCGAGCGGCCACCCCTGCCGGTTACGCTTCGCGTCAACGAGGTCTTTGGTAACAAATTTCGCTTTCTGGGGTCGCTTCACTCGGGTGAGACGTTCTATGTTTTTGCGCGACTGGACCCGTACGAACAGGCAGACCTAATTCAGCGGACTGCGAAGTCGCCGGGGGGAAACGCTGTTTCCGATAATGGCGCCGGCAATCTCATGAGCACACGAGCTCGGCGCGTCGTCCCCAGGTAGGTTAATGACGAAGTGTCTAGTTTGGGGACCCGAAAGACACAGAATCTTAACAGCCAAAGGGAAAAAACCTCTTTACAGCCCCTTTTTGGCGTGCTATCTTGGCCCGCAAAGCTAGTTAATACTGTAGCTTAAGCGTTTCTAGTCAGGGCTTTATTGTTGACATTCGGGCAGTGGTTCGTGTAAAAAGGCACAGACAAGGGCCT
>DATANL010000773.1:0-4972 GCA_036266295.1 Pyrinomonadaceae bacterium
GTTGAGATGACGAAAATCAAGATTGGATTTCTGGGTGCGGGCTACATCGCCGGGGTGCATGCTGCCATCCTGGTGCGCGATGAACGCGTCGAGATAACGGCTATTCACGATCTGCAGAAGCCCTTCGCCGAACAGCTCGCGCGCTCGACCGGCGCCGTCGTAGCGCACAGCGTCGCGGAAGTGCTGGCGATGTGCGACGCGGTCTACGTCACCACTCCCAATACCAAACATACCGAACTCGCCGTGATCGCGGCTGAGGAGCGCAAGCACGTGTTTTGCGAAAAGCCGATGGCCACGACCCTCGGTGATGCGCGGCGTGTACTCAAAGCCGCCGAGAAGAGCGACCGCGTTTTTCAGGTGGGCCATAACCGACGCTTCGCTCCCGTCTACGCCGAGCTGAAACGAATGCTCAGCGAATGGCATCAACCGCATTCGGCGCACGTGAAGATGAATCGCGGCGAATTGCTGAAACCTGAATGGGTCGGCAATCCGGAAATCACCGGCGGGTTTCTTTACGAGACCACGATTCACATGTTCGACATGATGCGTTTTCTGTTTGGCGAAGTGGCCACCGTGCAGGCGCACGGATCGCGTCACGAGTATCAGGAGATTGACGACTTCTCGGCCTTGTTTACTTTTAGGAACGGCATGCATGCGACGCTGGCTTCATCAGCGGACGCAAGTTGGCTGTTTCCGTTCGAGCGCGTTGAAGTCTTCTGCCGTCACGCGACCATCGTGACGCGCGAGATGGAATCGTTGGTGTACAGCAACGGGCTGGACGGAAAGCAGACCGAACATTCAATGCATCAACTTTCCAAAGAAGAGAAGTGGGGCTATGCGCAGGAGAACCGCGCTTTCGTCGATTCGATCATCGAAAACAGAGAGCCCGCCGTGTCTGCAGTTGACGGTTATAAGTCCGTTGAGATTGTCGAAGCGGTCTACGAATCGATCAGAATCGGTGAAGCAATCACGTTTTGATTAGCTACCTCGCTGCACTCGAATACGTCTTCACGCATTGCCAACGCCCATCGCGTTTGACCCAAACGTCCATGTACAGCCACTTGGTGACCTGGGGTTGGCCTTTATTCTGTTCGCTGATGGTGTCCAAACCGATCAGCACCGCCGTGTCGCCGTAAACCTGCACCTGAATGTCTGTGCTCACGGCTGATTGCACTGCATCAGCCGGCCGCGTTTTGAAGGAAGCCAGATAATCCGCTTTCTTTGGCCCGCCGACGAACGCAAATTCGGCCGCTAACAGACGGTCAAGTGTGGCCGTGTCGCCTTTGACGAAAGCTGCGTCCCACGTTTGCACCAGCTGCTTTAGTTGCGCTTCATCTTTTGCCTGATCGGACGTGGCCCAGGCGACGGTTGCCGCCGCGGCGAGAATGATCAGAAACAAGAGGGCGTATCTTTTGGTCATGATTCCTCCGATGCTTCAGTTTACCGGGTTTCAGCACGATGACGCTGTTGCCGGCGTGTTTTCACAACACTGAGAATGAGTCGCCCACATATCGCTTCCGCGCACCGGCGCTTAACGCTTACCAGAAATCGACGTTATTATCATGACCGCTAAATGAATGAAAGTGCTTGAAACAGATCGTCTAATCATTCGTCACTTAACCACGGACGACGCGGAGTTCATCATCGAACTGCTGAACGACCCGTCGTTCGTTCGTTACATCGGCGACAAGCAGGTGCGCACCCTCGACGATGCGCGCGCGTACGTGCTCAACGGCCCGGCTAAGAGTTACGAAACTTACGGATTCGGCTTGAACCTGGTGCAACTGAAATCAGCGGGAGTGCCGATTGGCATCTGCGGCCTTTTGAAACGGGACACGCTGCCGGAGCCTGACATCGGGTTTGCATTTCTGCCGGCATATTGGAACCAGGGCTATGCGTTGGAAGCGGCGGCCGCGGTCATGAAGCATGGACGCGAGACTCTCGGCGTAAAGGTGGTCCTGGCGATCACCACGCCGGACAATGAGGCGTCAGGTAAATTACTCGGCAAGATCGGATTGAGATTTGACCGCGTCGTGAAGTTGTCTGAAGATGCGACGGAAGTGAAGCTGTTCACCTCGGACAAAACGGCGGACACGGTCTTATGAATCTTGCTGAACTGCGCGACCTGTATCGTCACATGGAATGGGCCGACGCATCTGTGTGGCGCGCCGTATTCGCCGCGGAAAGCGCAGTCGATGATCAGAAGCTCAGGGATTGCTTCTATCATTTGCACCTGGTGCAGCGTGCGTTTCTCAGTGCGTGGCGAAACGAACCGGCGGATGCGGCCTTTCCGGAATTCGAGGATGCGAAGTCAGTTCGCGTCTGGGGACGCGGTTACTACGAAGAAATCTTTTCGCATCTCGAACAACTGAGCGATGAGCAGATTGCTCAACCGATGCAATTGCCCTGGGCCGAATTTGTCGCGAAACAGATCGGCCGCGCGCCGGCATCAATCACCATCGGCGAGACCATGCTGCAAGTGCCGCTTCACAGTCTGTACCACCGCGGTCAGATTAACGCGCGGCTGCGCGAAGTCGGCGGCGAACCACCGACGGTCGATTACATCATTTGGATTTGGCTTGAGAAGCCGGCCGCGAACTGGACCAACTAAGTCATGAAGCCAAAGACGTCGTCGCAAGGTGACGAAGCAATTGAACGGGTCCGGCGCATTTGTCTCGCGCTGCCGGGAACCTGGGAGAAAATTTCGCATGGCGAGCCGACCTGGTTCGCCGGCAAAAAAGTCTTCGCCATGTTTTCAAATAATCACCACAACGATGGCCACATCGCGGTGACGGTACCGGCGGCGATCGGGATTCAGGAGATGCTGATCAAAAAATCGCCGAAGAAATTTTATAGCCCGCCGTACGTCGGCTGTCGTGGTTGGATCGGCATCGAAGTCAACCGAGTCAACGATAAAGAGTTGTCTCTTCATCTGCAGCAGGCCTGGCGGTTGGTCGCGCCGAAAAAGTTCCTGGCCGAAGTTGGAGGCGAAAGCTAGACATGCTGTTCATGGTCATTGAGCGTTATAAAAATCGTGACGCCGATGCCGTGTATCGCCGGTTCCGAGAGCATGGCCGCATGCTGCCTGAGGGTTTGCAGTACCTCGACAGCTGGGTGGAACCGAACTTTGATCGCTGCTTTCAACTGATGTCTGCCGACGATCCCGATTTATTTCAAGAGTGGATTAGTCATTGGCGCGATCTGGTCGACTTCGAAATCGTTCCGGTTCGCGCGTCGGCAGAGGCCAGCGAAGTAATCGTGAGAGGAGATTAGCCGTGGATCGAAAAGACCAATTTATTCCGCACCTGATCGTCAGTGACGGATTGGCCGCATTGAAATTCTACCAGGAAGTGTTCGGCGCCGAAGCGGGCGAAAATGTGATGGCGCGCGATGGCCGGCGCTTGATGCACGGCGAGATTCTGCTCGACGGCCACGTGCTTTTCGTCAGCGATGAGTTCACTCGCGAAGAAGGTGGCATGTGCCAGAAGCCCGAGACACTCGGCGGCAGCAGCGTGCGCATCACGTTAATGACGGATGATGCTGACGGCGTCTTTCAACGCGCGACTGAGCGTGACGCCGAGGTCCTGATGCCCGTTCAGGATATGTTTTGGGGCGCGCGGTACGGCCAGTTCCGCGATCCCTTCGGCCACGTGTGGGGAATCAATCAACAATTGAAAGATCAGACGGACGCAGAAACGAAGGCCGCGGCTGAAGAGTTCTTCGCGAAACGAAAGGCTGTCGATGAGTAAGCAATCATCAGCGATCGAAACGTTTCGGGCGCTGCACGAGTCGGGATGTTTCGTCCTGCCGAATCCCTGGGACGCCGGCTCGGCAATTTATTTGGAGCGTGCCGGATTCAAAGCGCTGGCGACGACCTCTGCGGGTTTTGCCTTCTCGAAAGGTTTGCCCGATGGGCCGGCGTTCGTGCCGCGCGACATGATGCTCGATCATTTTCGCGACATCGCAACCGCGACTGACCTGCCGGTCAACGCAGATTTTCAAAATGGATATGCAGACGAACCTGAAGCCGTCGCCGAGAGCGTGAGATTCTGCGTCGCGACAGGTGTGGCTGGCTTGTCCATCGAAGATTCGACCGGCGATAACGCAAAGCCGCTTTACGATTTTGATTTGGCCGTCGCGCGAATCATCGCTGCTCGCGACGCGATCGATTCCGCGTCGGGATCAAACGGATCTGCGGTCGTGCTGACAGCGCGGTGTGAAGCATATCTCGTAGGAGCTGCCGATCCACTTCATACTTCGCTCGAACGTCTCGTGGCTTTTTCCGAGGCCGGCGCTGATTGTCTGTACGCTCCGGGCGTCACCGATCTGCAGGAGATATCTCAAATCGTCAAAGCCGTCGCACCGAAACCGGTGAATGTGCTGGTGTCGACCAACAATTGCAACGTGACGGTGACGCAGCTTGCGGATCTCGGCGTGCGGCGTATTTCGGTTGGCGGCGCGTTGGCGCGCGCGGCTTGGAGCGGCTTCATTCGCGCGGCCAGCGAGATTCAAGAACAGGGAACGTTCAAGTCGTTCGCCGACGCGACGCCGTTCGGTGAACTGACGGAAATGTTTCTGAATCGTCTGTAGGGGCAGGGCTCGTCCCTGCCCGACTTGCGATTTCGTGATGGCGAGCAGGGACGAGCCCTGCCCCTACAGAAGGAGCGGTTAGATCAGTTTTCGAGGTTTCAGCGGGACTTGCAGGGTTTGTTCGCCGCGGCGAATCGTCAGTTTATAGGTTGCGGGCTTCTCAAACATCTCGGCAATCTTCGTGGCTTTCAATTCTGCCGCCGGCTGTCCGTCGACACTCAGGACGATGTCGTCCTTGCGGATTCCGGCCTCAGATGCCGGCGAGTTCTCCAGCACATCCATCACGCGCACTATCGAATAATCCTTGCCCTCAGTCGTCAAGACGACACCCGCCGTCGCTCGATCCATCGGCTGGGCGAAGGTCGCGTTCGGTTCGAGAATG
>DATANL010000774.1:0-2165 GCA_036266295.1 Pyrinomonadaceae bacterium
ATGTTGGTGTCGGTGACCGAGCGCACGCGTGAAATCGGCGTACGCAAAGCCATGGGTGCGCGCCGCAGAGACATCATGTGGCAGTTCCTGATCGAGGCCATGACCCTCACCGGTTTTGGCGGCCTGGTCGGACTGGCAGTCGGTTGGTTGGGAACGCTTTTGGTGAAATTGATTATGCCGTCGTACGTGCCCATCTGGGCCCCGGCCGCGGGCTTCTTTGCCAGCGTCGGCATCGGCATGATCTTTGGATTGTGGCCGGCATGGAAAGCCGCGCGGTTGGATCCGATTGAATCGCTACGCTACGAATGATCGCTGGAGGCAGGCCGCGCGCCTGCCCCCGCGAGATAAATTACTCAGCCTCCAAAAATCGCGGCATTCGCGATTGCCAGCACGGCTCGCAGAATAAAGAAAGTAAGCACGACGCCCCACGCTGCGCCCGTCGACATCTTGGCCACCTTCTTCAAACCCAGGGCCGCCAGGAACAAACCATAGAATCGCAGCAGATCGAACTGGCTTAACAGTGCGACCATCACCGGCGACGAGTCGGGACCGAGGAAGGCACCGGGATTTGTCACCAGCAGGTGTTCCGGATCTATCGTGTCCGCGGCTTTCAGAAACAGGACCAGCACGGCAACCAGCGATCCAAAAACGGCCGGCGGCAGAGACGAATAGACCCAGACGGCTAATGATTGCTTGTAAGTGATCGAACCGCCGAACGCCAGAACGCCGAGCAGATAGAGCGCCGCGCCGGCGGCGATCGTGATCGGCACCGAAATCGGAATCCCGACCGCGCCAATGATCTTGCCAATCTTGACGCCCATTTCTTTCTGTTCGGGGGTGGCGTTTTGATTGCGCTGCGAGCGTTCCATCTTGTCGCGAATGTATTGGCCCATATCGACGCGCATGTACACCACCGCGGTAACTCCGGCGGTGAGCACGAACAAAACGATCGCGGCGATGAGAAACTTCGGACGATACCGAAAGACGGCGAAGACGCGGCTGGGCTCAAAGAAGATCCCGGTAAGCGTTGCCGGCGTGCTCATGGTTTCCCCGGCAGGCGCTTCTGGAGTTGGCGGCGGGGGCGGGGCGTGGAACTCCTGATTGGGATCGCTCATTTCGATTTGTCCTCCTGAAGATAAGAGCCGTTCTCGATCGCGAACAGCTGAACTTTAGAATCAAGCCTCGATCGTTGTCTGTTTACGATTTCAAGCTCCATTTGTTTCAGTTCGATGAACTGACTCGGTGCTCGGGGCCGAATCGTATCCTGCAACGCGAATACACGCAACGCTGTGGCCCGGCGCAACTTCGCGCAACTCTGGATCAATCCGCGCACAATCGTCAATGGCCAGCGGGCAACGGGTCCGGAAACGACAACCTGAAGGCGGGTTGCGCGCCGTCGGCACGTCGCCTTTCAAAATGATCCGATCGCGCTTCTGGGTCGGATCGGGAACCGGAATTGCCGAAAGCAACGCCGTCGTGTACGGATGCAGCGGATTCAGATAAAGGTCTTTCGCGTCGGCGATTTCAACTATGCGTCCCAGATACATGACCGCCACGCGCGTCGAGATGTGTTCGACCACGGCCAGTCCGTGCGAAATGAACAGATAAGTCAGTCCAAATTCCTGCTGCAAATCCTGAAGCAGGTTGACGACTTGCGCCTGCACCGAAACATCGAGCGCCGAAACTGGTTCATCGGCGACGATCAGTTTCGGATTCAAGGCCAGCGCGCGCGCGACGCCGATGCGCTGCAACTGGCCACCCGAGAATTCGTGGCTGTAACGCTTCATGTAATCGGCGTCGAGCCCAACTTTCCCGAGCAGCCACGCGACGCGTTCGCGCCGTTCAGCCTGGTTGCCGATTTTATGAATGACCAATGGCTCAGCGATGATGTCGCCGATCTTCATGCGTGGATTCAAAGACGCATTGGGATCCTGAAAGACGATTTGCATCTCGCGGCGCAACTCGCGCAACTCGCGCTTACCCATCGAGGTCACTGAGCGGCCTTCGAATTCAACTTCACCACGAGTTGGCTCGATCAACCTGAGAAGGCAACGACCGGTAGTTGATTTGCCGCAGCCTGATTCGCCGACAAGCCCGAGCGTCTCGCCGGCTTTGATATCGAATGAGACTCCGTCGACTGCCCGCCAGACGTCGTCGCTGCCTTC
>DATANL010000775.1:0-5118 GCA_036266295.1 Pyrinomonadaceae bacterium
TTGACTTCCCGAATGGTTCCTTTGAATAAAAATGTAATGTCGGTTGACGAGTCGGAATTCGAAGGCATGAGCGTTCTCCCTTTCGAAGATTCTGGCAACTTTCGCTGGGCGACAGCTAAAACAGTTATGCGAGGCGGTCCACTGGCAACGGTCAGTTGGACTAGAGGCCTGGGCGACAGCTTCGTTCGAAGTAATCGCCAACAACTAACGAACTATCGAGGCCGCAAAGTATCGCAAGTCCTGTGACCCGTCAAGTTTTTTGCAAGATCACCAGTAACTGAAAGTAAGATGCAGGTTGTCAGTCGGTAGGACCGTCATTGGATCGCGACGATCGTTAGACGGTAGTTATGATCCCCGATCCGAAGAGGGGCGAAGGTGCTCTGGATTCCCGCTCGACACTGGAGTGCGGTGTGCCGGACTCATCGCTTCGCTGCCGCCGCGGGCACGACTTGCTTCTCGCGCCATAAGTGCGACAATACTGCGCTCACCAAATCACACGCTCTGAGGTTTGCTTAGACAAATGGAACGTCGAATAACGAGTTGGTTCAGCCCTAATCTGCAAATGGAAATGCCGCTGGTCGCCTACGGTCACGCCGGCCAGACCCTCTTGATGCTACCGACGGCCGCGGCTGATTATCTCGAGTACGAACGCTTTTATCTGGTCGATTCAATTAAACCGTTCATCGAGCACGGCAAGGTTCGCGCCTATTCAATCAACAGCGTCAATCGCTGGAGCCTGCTGAATAAAGAGATGCCGCCGCGTCTCAAAGCGGAGTTGTTGACACGTTACGACCGTTACATCGTCGATGAAGTGCTGCCGCTGATCCGAAATGAAAATCCGCCCGAGTACGCGAAACCGATTACGACTGGAGCCAGTCTTGGCGCCTATCTCGCGGCGAATGAATACTTCAAACACCCCGATCTGTTTCGCGGCACGATCCCGATGAGCGGCAGTTATGACGTGCGTTCGTTTCTTGACGGTTACTACGACGACAACGTCTACTTCAACAACCCGATGGATTATCTGCCGAACTTGAATGACGAGCATCACCTGCCGATCCTGCAGCAGGCGGATTCGATCTACATCCTGTCCGGCCAGGGCTCTTACGAAGATCCCGAACGCAGCCGCCAACTCTCAAACATTCTCAAAGGCAAAGACATCCCGCACAATTTGGAGTTGTGGGGCGCCGACGTTAATCATGACTGGCCCTGGTGGCGCAAGATGCTGCCGCATGTTTTGGGTAAAGTGGTTGGTGGATGACAAAGCTTGCCTATGCCCGACTCGCGGTACATTGACGCAGAATGGGACGAGCGCAAAAACGTCCAGAATCAGAAATCGCACGGTGTTTCCTTCGAAGAAGCCGCTACGGTTTTCAGTGATCCACTTGAAGTCACTATTGCGGATCCAGACCACTCAGTCTCAGAGCGATGGTTCATTTCTGTCGGACATTCTTCTGGCAGTCGGTTGTTGGTAGTATCATATACGGAACGCGCTCGTCGAATCAGAATAATCAGTGCGCGAGTGCCTACCAAGAGCGAGCGCAAGTTTTATGAAGAGGGCTAAGGTGATGCGACCGGAATATGATTTTAACGGCGGGGTAAGAGGCAAACATGCTGGCAAACGTTTGCGGATTCTGGGCGACGCTACGCGCGCTAAGGGATCCCTGGGATCAGCGAAAACGCGGAACGGTAATACCCTAGTTGGAACCGCGGGCGAGTATTACGTCTGCGCTGAGCTATGCCGCATAGGGTACCTAGCGCTTCTTACGCCCAAAAACAATCCCTTATTCGATGTCGTTGCCACTAATATCGACGGAACCGCATCAGTGTCAATTCAAGTCAAGACTCGTTCTGTCGCCAACAATCAAGGTTGGAAAATCAGCAGGCTGCCCGACGAGTCGGAGACGCCAGGAGATCCTTTTATAGTTCTAGTCAACCTCCAAGCCACAGGATCTCCGGACTTCTATATCTATCGATTCTCCGAGTTTGCATCGCGGGTTAGTGAGGAGTTCAACAACTACATTTCAAAACCCAAGAAAAATGGTGAGCCGCGAAAGGACCCGGGCTTCCGCGCCTTCGATGAGAAGCACTTTCGAGATACAGATCACGCAAGAAAAAATAATTGGGATCCGATTATTCTCGCGTTGAGTAAGGACAACCTTTCTCAGCCAATAAAAACCCGCGACGCACGAAACCTTTAGCGCCGCCTTCATCCTTTCACTTTTAACCCAAGTGTTTCACCCCGGCGGCCCGTCGTCGCCCTTCTTGCCTTTCTTCTTATTCGGATCAGCTTCGCGGGGGCGAGTCTCAGCGGGCGTCCCGGCTGGGACCGGAGGCTTCTTCGTCGGGTCAACCGGTGGGCGTGGCTCGTCGCTCTTCGGCGCCGGAGGCAGCGTCTTGTCGTCGAGTCGCGGTTCGGTAACCGTGCTGGGCGTCGTGATCGTGTCCGTCTTATCTTCGTTGTTGTCGTCGACGGTCATCTGCGCGCGCTCGAGTTGCAATTCACGCTGGCGCTGCTTGTACATCTCCTTCATGTCTTCAGGCATGGTCGGCGCTTTCGGGAAATCTTCCTTCGGCTTGTCCTTTAGAAAATCTTTCATGAAGTCCATGAAGAACGGCAGCGCGCCGTGAGCCCCCGTCATCTCGTTGCCGAGGTTCTTTTTGCGGCCGGGATAACCCATCCACACACCGGTCACATATGTCGGGGTGTAGCCGATGAACCAAACGTCCGTGTGATCGTTAACCGTTCCCGTCTTGCCGGCGAGCGGCACGCCGAGTGACTGCGCGGCTGATGCGGTCCCGCCCTGGATGACGCCACGCATCATCGAAACCATGGTCAGGGCCACGTATTCACTGAAAACTTTGTAGGTCGTCTTTTCCCACTCGTCCAACACTGCGCCGTCGCGATCGAGGACCCGGCGCATCATGTGCGGCTCGACACGAATGCCTTTATTCGGAAATGCGGAATAAGCAGAGACCATTTGATCGAGCGGCACTTCGGTCGCTCCCAAAGCGGACGGCAGATATGGAGCCATCGGCACCTTGATGCCGAAACGGCGGACCATTTGCGCGCCGGTTTGAATGCCGACGGTTTGCAGCAAATGCACCGCCGGAATGTTCATCGATTGGGCCAGCGCAGTTTTCAAAGGCATGTCGCCGTTGCTGGTCGAGCCGTTGTAATTATGTGGCTGCCAACCGCCGATGTTGATAGGTGCGCCACTGACCACGGTGTCCGGCGTCATGCCCCATTCGATTGCGGCGCTATAAATGAACGGCTTGAAGGCCGAACCGGTCTGCCGATACGCCTGCACGGCGTTATTGAATTTGTTGGTCAAAAAATCATAGCCGCCCTGCATCGCGATGATTTCACCGGTCTTCGCGTTCAGTGTCATGAGCGAGCCTTCGACCGACGGCACCTGCTGCAGCTCAACCTTAAGCCGCTTGTTTTTCTTATCGACTTCCTTGATTTGAAATTCGACGAGATAGCCCGGCTTGAATTCGCTGCGTGGCGAACGTTTGCTGCTGCCCATGTCGGCGGCGGTCACGGTCGCCGTGTAATTGCCGAAGCGGACCGTCGCTTCGTCCCGGCCCGTTTCAACCTTGGTGACCAGACCTCTGAGGTAGCGGCCCGTTTCATACTCGTTGCGATACCAGTCGGGATATTTATAGGAGCTCAATTCCTGTGGTGTCGGAACCCCGTTGCCGCTTGAGCTGGGAATTGCTTCGTAGCCGGGACGCCAGGCGTTGTGGCCCGACGCATACCGGCGCAGACCCGCACGCACCGTCTCGTACGCTTTGCGCTGCGCGGGAATATTGATCGTCGAGTAAACCGAGAGACCTGTCTGCGCGACGCGCGTGGTGTATTTGTCTTCGAGATCCTGACGAATGTATTCGACCGGATAATCGAACGCAGGTTCGGTCGCCTGCGGCGCCTGGTAATAAGCCGAGTCGGCCAACTGGATCGGCCGCGACTTGGCGGCATCGACTTCCGACTGTGACGCAAACCCGTTGTTGGCCATCAGTTGCAGGACGAGATCGCGGCGTTCCTTTGCTTTAGCCATGTTCGCCGTGGGCGAGTATTCGCCCGGCGCTTTCGGAATCGCGGCCAGCAACGCAGCTTCTTCGATGCTCAGGTCTTTGGCCTGCTTCCCGAAGTAGGTTTCCGCGCCGGCTTCGACCCCGTAGGCGTTCGCGCCCACGAAGATGTGGTTCGCGTACAACTCCATGATCTGGTTCTTGGTGTAATAGCGTTCGATTTGCAGCGCCAGCACCCATTCGTTGACCTTGCGCGTATACGTCTGCTCGCGGGTCAGAAACAGGTTTTTGGCCAGCTGCTGCGTGAGCGTCGAACCGCCTTCAACTTTTTTGCTGGTGAGATTTTTCCAGACGGCGCCGACAATGCGAATCGGATCGATGCCCACGTGGTCGTAGAAACGCGCGTCTTCGACGGCGAGGATCGCGTTCTTCATCACCGGCGGAATCTCGTCGTATTTCAGCGGAATACGTTTCTCCAACGCGAATTCGCCAATGACGGTCTTGCCGTCATCAGCATAGATACGCGTGACGATGCTCGGCCTGTACGTCGCCAAGGCCGCGACCTCGCTGGCCGCCTGCGAATAGTTGAGCTGATAAGCGGCGATGATGCCCGTCAATCCACCAGCGGCCAGCGCCAGAAGGATCACCGCCGGTAACCAGAAGCGGCGCAGAAGGTGTTTGCGCTCGCCCGGCGGAGCGCTGACAATTGCGCCCGGCGTGTAGGACTTCAAACGGTTCATTGGTGGTTTCGCGGCCATAGTTCCCCCTAAATCTTCCCGCTCGACGATGCTTTATGATGATGGCTTCAGACAACGTGGATTCCCACAGTAGACATTCTGACGGGTTTTAGCAGGAAAATTATAACTTACCGGCGCTTGAACCTCGATCCGCCGGAATGTCTTCAGGTCATCTCGATCCGCTCAGCATAACGGCCCGTCTCAGAAACTCTTATCATCCGCGGAAGGCCCATAAATCGCCGGCACCTTCGCACCCATCAGCCGCAGATACACAGTCATCTGTCCGCGATGATGTGCGAGGTGCAACAGCGAATCCTGAATCATCTCGTAACGTGGCGCTTCCATC